>NZ_CP133778.1:4282500-4530000 GCF_034347405.1 Pseudomonas sp. CCC3.1 | reverse complement strand
CTTAGGTGATGCGGTAGAGGAGCGTTCTGTAAGCCTGTGAAGGTGAGTTGAGAAGCTTGCTGGAGGTATCAGAAGTGCGAATGCTGACATGAGTAACGATAATGGGTGTGAAAAACACCCACGCCGAAAGACCAAGGTTTCCTGCGCAACGTTAATCGACGCAGGGTTAGTCGGTCCCTAAGGCGAGGCTGAAAAGCGTAGTCGATGGAAAACAGGTTAATATTCCTGTACTTCTGGTTATTGCGATGGAGGGACGGAGAAGGCTAGGCCAGCTTGGCGTTGGTTGTCCAAGTTTAAGGTGGTAGGCTGGAATCTTAGGTAAATCCGGGATTCTAAGGCCGAGAGCTGATGACGAGTGTTCTTTTAGAACACGAAGTGGTTGATGCCATGCTTCCAAGAAAAGCTTCTAAGCTTCAGGTAACCAGGAACCGTACCCCAAACCGACACAGGTGGTTGGGTAGAGAATACCAAGGCGCTTGAGAGAACTCGGGTGAAGGAACTAGGCAAAATGGCACCGTAACTTCGGGAGAAGGTGCGCCGGTGAGGGTGAAGCATTTACTGCGTAAGCCCACGCCGGTCGAAGATACCAGGCCGCTGCGACTGTTTATTAAAAACACAGCACTCTGCAAACACGAAAGTGGACGTATAGGGTGTGACGCCTGCCCGGTGCCGGAAGGTTAATTGATGGGGTTAGCTAACGCGAAGCTCTTGATCGAAGCCCCGGTAAACGGCGGCCGTAACTATAACGGTCCTAAGGTAGCGAAATTCCTTGTCGGGTAAGTTCCGACCTGCACGAATGGCGTAACGATGGCGGCGCTGTCTCCACCCGAGACTCAGTGAAATTGAAATCGCTGTGAAGATGCAGTGTATCCGCGGCTAGACGGAAAGACCCCGTGAACCTTTACTATAGCTTTGCACTGGACTTTGAATTTGCTTGTGTAGGATAGGTGGGAGGCTTTGAAGCGTGGACGCCAGTCTGCGTGGAGCCAACCTTGAAATACCACCCTGGCAACTTTGAGGTTCTAACTCAGGTCCGTTATCCGGATCGAGGACAGTGTATGGTGGGTAGTTTGACTGGGGCGGTCTCCTCCTAAAGAGTAACGGAGGAGTACGAAGGTGCGCTCAGACCGGTCGGAAATCGGTCGTAGAGTATAAAGGCAAAAGCGCGCTTGACTGCGAGACAGACACGTCGAGCAGGTACGAAAGTAGGTCTTAGTGATCCGGTGGTTCTGTATGGAAGGGCCATCGCTCAACGGATAAAAGGTACTCCGGGGATAACAGGCTGATACCGCCCAAGAGTTCATATCGACGGCGGTGTTTGGCACCTCGATGTCGGCTCATCACATCCTGGGGCTGAAGCCGGTCCCAAGGGTATGGCTGTTCGCCATTTAAAGTGGTACGCGAGCTGGGTTTAGAACGTCGTGAGACAGTTCGGTCCCTATCTGCCGTGGACGTTTGAGATTTGAGAGGGGCTGCTCCTAGTACGAGAGGACCGGAGTGGACGAACCTCTGGTGTTCCGGTTGTCACGCCAGTGGCATTGCCGGGTAGCTATGTTCGGGAAAGATAACCGCTGAAAGCATCTAAGCGGGAAACTTGCCTCAAGATGAGATCTCACTGGAACCTTGAGTTCCCTAAAGGGCCGTCGAAGACTACGACGTTGATAGGTTGGGTGTGTAAGCGCTGTGAGGCGTTGAGCTAACCAATACTAATTGCCCGTGAGGCTTGACCATATAACACCCAAGCAATTTGAGTCGAAGAGACCAGATTGCGGTGTGTGAAGACGATACAAACCGAAAGTTTGCAGCTCACAAAGCACCGATTCTATTACATACCCATTCGCTGGAGCGTTGACCGTAAGGTAAACGAGCTGGCTACCGAATTTCTTGACGACCATAGAGCATTGGAACCACCTGATCCCATCCCGAACTCAGTAGTGAAACGATGCATCGCCGATGGTAGTGTGGGGTTTCCCCATGTGAGAGTAGGTCATCGTCAAGATTAAATTCCAAAATCCCTGTCTGCTCACGCAGACAGGGATTTTGTTTTTGTATAAGTACAAGCTTTGTAAAAAGCATGTACTGCTGAGTAGGTCATTTACCTGGTTGGCAAATCGATTGAAAGTAGCAGGAAATGAGGTGTTGACAGCAGCGTGTAACGCTGTAGAATTCGCCTCCCGCTAACGAGAGATCGAAAGCGCAAGTGGTTGAAGTTGTTAAAGATTTCCAAGCGAAACTTTGAAAACTTCTTAAATAACCGCTTGACAGCAACAGAGGCTGCTGTAGAATGCGCGCCTCGGTTGAGCGAAAGCTTAACCAACCGCTCTTTAACAACTGAATCAAGCAATTCGTGTGGGTGCTTGTGGAGTCAGACTGATAGTCAAAAAGATTATCAGCATCACAAGTTACTCCGCGAGAAATCAAAGATGTAACCAACGATTGCTGAGCCAAGTTTAGGGTTTTCTCAAAACCCAAAGATGTTTGAACTGAAGAGTTTGATCATGGCTCAGATTGAACGCTGGCGGCAGGCCTAACACATGCAAGTCGAGCGGTAGAGAGGTGCTTGCACCTCTTGAGAGCGGCGGACGGGTGAGTAATACCTAGGAATCTGCCTGATAGTGGGGGATAACGTTCGGAAACGGACGCTAATACCGCATACGTCCTACGGGAGAAAGCAGGGGACCTTCGGGCCTTGCGCTATCAGATGAGCCTAGGTCGGATTAGCTAGTTGGTGAGGTAATGGCTCACCAAGGCTACGATCCGTAACTGGTCTGAGAGGATGATCAGTCACACTGGAACTGAGACACGGTCCAGACTCCTACGGGAGGCAGCAGTGGGGAATATTGGACAATGGGCGAAAGCCTGATCCAGCCATGCCGCGTGTGTGAAGAAGGTCTTCGGATTGTAAAGCACTTTAAGTTGGGAGGAAGGGCATTAACCTAATACGTTAGTGCTTTGACGTTACCGACAGAATAAGCACCGGCTAACTCTGTGCCAGCAGCCGCGGTAATACAGAGGGTGCAAGCGTTAATCGGAATTACTGGGCGTAAAGCGCGCGTAGGTGGTTTGTTAAGTTGAATGTGAAATCCCCGGGCTCAACCTGGGAACTGCATCCAAAACTGGCAAGCTAGAGTATGGTAGAGGGTGGTGGAATTTCCTGTGTAGCGGTGAAATGCGTAGATATAGGAAGGAACACCAGTGGCGAAGGCGACCACCTGGACTGATACTGACACTGAGGTGCGAAAGCGTGGGGAGCAAACAGGATTAGATACCCTGGTAGTCCACGCCGTAAACGATGTCAACTAGCCGTTGGGAGTCTTGAACTCTTAGTGGCGCAGCTAACGCATTAAGTTGACCGCCTGGGGAGTACGGCCGCAAGGTTAAAACTCAAATGAATTGACGGGGGCCCGCACAAGCGGTGGAGCATGTGGTTTAATTCGAAGCAACGCGAAGAACCTTACCAGGCCTTGACATCCAATGAACTTTCTAGAGATAGATTGGTGCCTTCGGGAACATTGAGACAGGTGCTGCATGGCTGTCGTCAGCTCGTGTCGTGAGATGTTGGGTTAAGTCCCGTAACGAGCGCAACCCTTGTCCTTAGTTACCAGCACGTAATGGTGGGCACTCTAAGGAGACTGCCGGTGACAAACCGGAGGAAGGTGGGGATGACGTCAAGTCATCATGGCCCTTACGGCCTGGGCTACACACGTGCTACAATGGTCGGTACAAAGGGTTGCCAAGCCGCGAGGTGGAGCTAATCCCATAAAACCGATCGTAGTCCGGATCGCAGTCTGCAACTCGACTGCGTGAAGTCGGAATCGCTAGTAATCGTGAATCAGAATGTCACGGTGAATACGTTCCCGGGCCTTGTACACACCGCCCGTCACACCATGGGAGTGGGTTGCACCAGAAGTAGCTAGTCTAACCTTCGGGAGGACGGTTACCACGGTGTGATTCATGACTGGGGTGAAGTCGTAACAAGGTAGCCGTAGGGGAACCTGCGGCTGGATCACCTCCTTAATCGACGACATCAGCTGCTCCATAAGTTCCCACACGAATTGCTTGATTCATTGAAGAAGACGATAGAAGCAACTTTAAGCTCCACGCTGATAGCACACGCTAACGGTTGCAAGCTCGAAATTGGGTCTGTAGCTCAGTTGGTTAGAGCGCACCCCTGATAAGGGTGAGGTCGGCAGTTCGAATCTGCCCAGACCCACCAATTTTGTGTGGAAAATGCCTGTAGAAATATGGGGCCATAGCTCAGCTGGGAGAGCGCCTGCCTTGCACGCAGGAGGTCAACGGTTCGATCCCGTTTGGCTCCACCATAAACTTGCTTCTGCATCGTAAAGCTTAGAAATGAGCATTCCATCAATGTGATGGTGAATGTTGATTTCTGATCTTTTGATTAGATCGTTCTTTAAAAATTTGGGTATGTGATAGAAAGATAGACTGAATAACATTTTCACTGGTGTTTATTCAGGCTAAGGTAAAATTTGTGAGTAATTGCAAGTTTTCGGCGAATGTCGTCTTCATAGTATAACCAGATTGCTTGGGGTTATATGGTCAAGTGAAGAAGCGCATACGGTGGATGCCTTGGCAGTCAGAGGCGATGAAAGACGTGGTAGCCTGCGAAAAGCTTCGGGGAGTCGGCAAACAGACTTTGATCCGGAGATGTCTGAATGGGGGAACCCACCTAACATAAGTTAGGTATCTTAAGCTGAATACATAGGCTTAAGAAGCGAACCAGGGGAACTGAAACATCTAAGTACCCTGAGGAAAAGAAATCAACCGAGATTCCCTTAGTAGTGGCGAGCGAACGGGGACCAGCCCTTAAGCTGTATTGATGTTAGCGGAACGCTCTGGAAAGTGCGGCCATAGTGGGTGATAGCCCTGTACGCGAAAACATCTTTGCAGTGAAATCGAGTAGGACGGAGCACGAGAAACTTTGTCTGAATATGGGGGGACCATCCTCCAAGGCTAAATACTACTGACTGACCGATAGTGAACTAGTACCGTGAGGGAAAGGCGAAAAGAACCCCGGAGAGGGGAGTGAAATAGATCCTGAAACCGTATGCGTACAAGCAGTGGGAGCTCACTTTGTTGGGTGACTGCGTACCTTTTGTATAATGGGTCAGCGACTTATTTTCAGTGGCAAGCTTAACCGAATAGGGGAGGCGTAGCGAAAGCGAGTCTTAATAGGGCGTCTAGTCGCTGGGAATAGACCCGAAACCGGGCGATCTATCCATGGGCAGGTTGAAGGTTGGGTAACACTAACTGGAGGACCGAACCGACTACCGTTGAAAAGTTAGCGGATGACCTGTGGATCGGAGTGAAAGGCTAATCAAGCTCGGAGATAGCTGGTTCTCCTCGAAAGCTATTTAGGTAGCGCCTCATGTATCACTGTAGGGGGTAGAGCACTGTTTCGGCTAGGGGGTCATCCCGACTTACCAAACCGATGCAAACTCCGAATACCTACAAGTGCCGAGCATGGGAGACACACGGCGGGTGCTAACGTCCGTCGTGAAAAGGGAAACAACCCAGACCGTCAGCTAAGGTCCCAAAGTTATGGTTAAGTGGGAAACGATGTGGGAAGGCTTAGACAGCTAGGAGGTTGGCTTAGAAGCAGCCACCCTTTAAAGAAAGCGTAATAGCTCACTAGTCGAGTCGGCCTGCGCGGAAGATTTAACGGGGCTCAAACCATACACCGAAGCTACGGGTATCACTTAGGTGATGCGGTAGAGGAGCGTTCTGTAAGCCTGTGAAGGTGAGTTGAGAAGCTTGCTGGAGGTATCAGAAGTGCGAATGCTGACATGAGTAACGATAATGGGTGTGAAAAACACCCACGCCGAAAGACCAAGGTTTCCTGCGCAACGTTAATCGACGCAGGGTTAGTCGGTCCCTAAGGCGAGGCTGAAAAGCGTAGTCGATGGAAAACAGGTTAATATTCCTGTACTTCTGGTTATTGCGATGGAGGGACGGAGAAGGCTAGGCCAGCTTGGCGTTGGTTGTCCAAGTTTAAGGTGGTAGGCTGGAATCTTAGGTAAATCCGGGATTCTAAGGCCGAGAGCTGATGACGAGTGTTCTTTTAGAACACGAAGTGGTTGATGCCATGCTTCCAAGAAAAGCTTCTAAGCTTCAGGTAACCAGGAACCGTACCCCAAACCGACACAGGTGGTTGGGTAGAGAATACCAAGGCGCTTGAGAGAACTCGGGTGAAGGAACTAGGCAAAATGGCACCGTAACTTCGGGAGAAGGTGCGCCGGTGAGGGTGAAGCATTTACTGCGTAAGCCCACGCCGGTCGAAGATACCAGGCCGCTGCGACTGTTTATTAAAAACACAGCACTCTGCAAACACGAAAGTGGACGTATAGGGTGTGACGCCTGCCCGGTGCCGGAAGGTTAATTGATGGGGTTAGCTAACGCGAAGCTCTTGATCGAAGCCCCGGTAAACGGCGGCCGTAACTATAACGGTCCTAAGGTAGCGAAATTCCTTGTCGGGTAAGTTCCGACCTGCACGAATGGCGTAACGATGGCGGCGCTGTCTCCACCCGAGACTCAGTGAAATTGAAATCGCTGTGAAGATGCAGTGTATCCGCGGCTAGACGGAAAGACCCCGTGAACCTTTACTATAGCTTTGCACTGGACTTTGAATTTGCTTGTGTAGGATAGGTGGGAGGCTTTGAAGCGTGGACGCCAGTCTGCGTGGAGCCAACCTTGAAATACCACCCTGGCAACTTTGAGGTTCTAACTCAGGTCCGTTATCCGGATCGAGGACAGTGTATGGTGGGTAGTTTGACTGGGGCGGTCTCCTCCTAAAGAGTAACGGAGGAGTACGAAGGTGCGCTCAGACCGGTCGGAAATCGGTCGTAGAGTATAAAGGCAAAAGCGCGCTTGACTGCGAGACAGACACGTCGAGCAGGTACGAAAGTAGGTCTTAGTGATCCGGTGGTTCTGTATGGAAGGGCCATCGCTCAACGGATAAAAGGTACTCCGGGGATAACAGGCTGATACCGCCCAAGAGTTCATATCGACGGCGGTGTTTGGCACCTCGATGTCGGCTCATCACATCCTGGGGCTGAAGCCGGTCCCAAGGGTATGGCTGTTCGCCATTTAAAGTGGTACGCGAGCTGGGTTTAGAACGTCGTGAGACAGTTCGGTCCCTATCTGCCGTGGACGTTTGAGATTTGAGAGGGGCTGCTCCTAGTACGAGAGGACCGGAGTGGACGAACCTCTGGTGTTCCGGTTGTCACGCCAGTGGCATTGCCGGGTAGCTATGTTCGGGAAAGATAACCGCTGAAAGCATCTAAGCGGGAAACTTGCCTCAAGATGAGATCTCACTGGAACCTTGAGTTCCCTAAAGGGCCGTCGAAGACTACGACGTTGATAGGTTGGGTGTGTAAGCGCTGTGAGGCGTTGAGCTAACCAATACTAATTGCCCGTGAGGCTTGACCATATAACACCCAAGCAATTTGAGTCGAAGAGACCAGATTGCGGTGTGTGAAGACGATACAAACCGAAAGTTTGCAGCTCACAAAGCACCGATTCTATTACATACCCATTCGCTGGAGCGTTGACCGTAAGGTAAACGAGCTGGCTACTGAATTTCTTGACGACCATAGAGCATTGGAACCACCTGATCCCATCCCGAACTCAGTAGTGAAACGATGCATCGCCGATGGTAGTGTGGGGTTTCCCCATGTGAGAGTAGGTCATCGTCAAGATTAAATTCCAAAATCCCTGTCTGCTCACGCAGACAGGGATTTTGTTTTTGTGCTCGAAAAAGTTAAGCCCGCATGGTCTGTGTGTCATCGCCTGTCAGTGATCGCTTAAAATCTGCGGTGCCTGCAGCGCACGCCGGGCCAGCTCATGAGTCGAAATCCACCAACCGTTTGGCGGATGTACGAAAATATCGAACAGGCCTTTAAATAGCCTCTGTTGTCTGCTTGGTAGATCAGCCGGATTTCAGTCTGGCGTTCACCCTCGATGGCCAGGCCAAAATCTCGTAAGAAGCATTCTACGTAGCGCCCGGTAGGTTAGAGTGTTCTCCAGATCGGATAAAACAGCTTTAGGGCGCATGGGCTCTCCGGAATGACTCATGCTGTGATTGCACAGAATGTGCGCAGAAATATGGGGCATGTGCAACTTAAGCGTCCGGCGAACCAGGCTGAATAGTTAAATAGCCGCGCATTGATGCGCGCAAATTAAATGACACACCTGAGTGATGGCTTTTTAAAAACCGGCGTTGTAGCCAGCAAAAGCGGAGTTGCTGGGCACGTGTCAGTAACATAAGACAATTAATATCTCATTGGGACTTTTACCAAGCTGCTGGGCTGCCTGAATTGAGGGCGTTTTTTAGGCTGTTAAAACGGAGCTACCGTTTGAAAAACCTGATCATTCGAAAGGCTTCATTAAACGACGCGGCGCAGCTTTACAGCGCAGAGTTCGAAACTGCAAAAACGCCCGGCTTGCTAGTCTCGCGACCTGGTGAGTTCAGCAAACAGGCATTTGAACGAAAAATTCTTGCGTTGAATGATAATGGCCTCTACTTGGTGGCTGAGCATGACGACCAAATAGTTGGACACGCCCTATTAGAGCCATTGGGGCTTGAAGCCTTGGCGCACGTTTTGAGCCTGACCATCGTTGTGCACCCTGGGCATGTGGGGCAGGGCATTGGTCACGTGTTAATGGCTCGATTGTTGGCGTGGGCCAGCGTTCGCCCAGGGCTAGTGAAAATTGAACTACGCGTGCGAGAAACTAACCACTGTGCAAGGCATCTCTACCAGAAATTCGGTTTCGTGGAAGAAGGTCGTCTTCAAAAGCGCATCTGCCTACCCGATGGAACCCTGGTTGCAGATATCACCATGGCCTGGTTTGCTGCGCATCAAAGCGGGTGATTTCCAAGGCTGATGTATCCGGGGCGCCTGAACACGACTTACATACCCTTCGGCAACACTCCTGTGCAATGTTAAGGTTCGCCTTTGGATTTTGCCTTCTCCTAAGGATGCCGTCATGCCGGGTGCTACGTCCCTCAACGCGGGTTTTATGGTGGTTCACGGGAACCGTCTTGATGAGTTGCGCAGCCTGGTCGTGAGCTGGATGCGCCGCTATCCACTGGCGCCTCTGGAGAACGAAATTGCTCTGGTGCAGAGTAATGGCATCGCACAATGGTTAAAGCTGGCTCTGGCCGAAGATGCTCAAGACGACGATCTGGGCGGCTGTGGTATTGCCGCTGCGGTGGATGTGCAACTGCCCGGCAGTTTTATGTGGCAGCTCTATCGTATGGTATTGGGCAGTGAAGAAATCCCTGCCAAGTCTTTGCTCGATAAAGCCCCCCTGACTTGGCGTTTGATGCGTTTGCTCCCGGCCCTCATCGATCAACCACACTTCGAACCCTTGCAGCGCTTTCTAACCCACGACACCGATCTGCGTAAGCGCTACCAGCTATCAGAACGCCTTGCCGACTTGTTCGACCAATACCAGGTCTATCGTGCGGACTGGCTGGAGGACTGGGCCGCAGGTCGCCATCAATTGCGTAATGCCCGAGGTGAAAGTCCGGCCTTGAGCTCAGCTAACTGTTGGCAAGCCGAGCTATGGCGAGCGCTACTGCTCGACGTCGGTGAGCAGGGCATGTCGCAAAGCCGTGCCGGCGTCCATCAGCGCTTTATTGAAAAAATAAACAGCCTTGAACAAGCGCCGCCCGGCCTCCCTTCGAGGGTCATCGTGTTTGGTATTTCGTCATTGCCCGCTCAAGCGCTCGAAGCGCTGGCTGGACTGGCCCGCTTCAGCCAAGTGCTGCTCTGTGTGCATAACCCGTGTCGCCATCATTGGTCTGACATCGTTGCCGACAAAGATCTGCTACGCCATCAGTACAAACGCCAAGCCCGCAAAGCCGGAATGCCTGCCACACTGGACCTCGACATCCTGCACCAACACGCCCACCCGTTGCTCGCCGCTTGGGGCAAACAAGGCCGCGACTATATCAACCTGCTCGACAGCTACGATGACCCCAATAGCTATCGAGCGGCCTTTCGTGATGGCCGCATCGATCTGTTCAGCGAAGTGGAACCGCTCAACCTGCTCAACCAATTGCAGGACGACATTCTTGAACTGCGCCCACTGAACGAAACTCGCGAGCTGTGGCCAGCCGTTGATTTGGATAAAGATCACTCAATCCGTTTCCACATTGCCCATAGCGCACAACGTGAAGTCGAGATCCTTCACGACCAGTTACTCGCTCGATTCAGCGAAAATCCCCACTTGCAGCCGCGCGATGTGATCGTGATGGTGCCGGACATCGACAGCTATGCGCCGCACATCCGTGCCGTATTTGGCCAGATCGAGCGCGACGACCGCCGCTTCATTCCCTACACACTGGCCGACCAAGGCCAGCGCGGCCGTGATCCGCTACTGATTGCCATCGAGCACCTGCTCAAGCTGCCTGACAGCCGCTTCCCGGTCAGCGAAATCCTCGACTTACTGGACGTTCCAGCATTACGCGCTCGCTTCAATGTGCAAGAGCGCGACTTGCCAACCTTGCATCGCTGGATCGAAGGTGCGGGGATTCGTTGGGGGCTGAATGCCGAACAGCGTGCTGGTCTTGGGTTACCTCCTGAGCTGGAGCAAAACAGTTGGCGTTTCGGCTTGCGTCGAATGCTGCTCGGTTATGCCGTTGGCAGTGGTGAAGCGTGTGATGGTATTGAGCCTTACGATGAAATCGGCGGCCTTGATGCCGTCTTGATCGGACCGCTCGTGGCGCTGCTTGATGCATTGGAAATTGCCCACCAAGAACTTTCGCAGCCCGCCTTACCGCAACAATGGGGCGAGCGCTTGCAAGGCTTGATGCAATTGTTCTTCCAGGCAGAGACCGAGCACGACGACTACTTGCTGGCCCAACTTGAAGAGCTGCGCGAGACCTGGCTCGAAACCTGTGAGCTGGTTGGCCTGCAAGATGAATTGCCGCTAACTGTCGTACGTGAAGCCTGGTTGGCAGGCCTTGACCAAGGCAAGTTGTCGCAACGTTTCCTGGCTGGAGCCGTGAACTTTTGCACCCTGATGCCGATGCGTGCCATCCCGTTCAAACTCGTCTGCCTGCTTGGCATGAATGACGGCGACTACCCGCGCGCGCAACCCCCGCTGGACTTCGACTTGATGGGCAGCGACTACCGTCCAGGCGATCGTTCCCGCCGCGAAGATGACCGTTACTTACTGCTCGAAGCGCTACTGTCTGCACGCGATCAACTCTATATCAGTTGGGTAGGGCGCAGTATTCGCGACAACAGCGAGCGTCCGGCCTGCGTCTTGATCGGCCAATTGCGCGATCACCTTGCCAGTGGCTGGCATCTCCAGGATGGCGAGGACTTGCTTGAGGCCATGACTCAAGAGCATCCGCTGCAACCGTTCAGCACCCGTTATTTTCACGAAGGTGATCCCAATCTGTTCAGCTATGCCCGTGAATGGCAGCAATTGCACGAACCCCAAACAGCCCTCACGCAGTCCGAAACCCTGGCAACGCATGAACAAGAAGAACCTTTAAACCTCACTCAGTTGCAGGACTTTTTGCGCAATCCTGTACGCCACTTCTTCAGTCAGCGCCTGAAAGTCTTCTTTGAAGCGGCCGAAGTGCCTCTAGAAGATGAAGAACCCTTCGTGCTCGACGCGTTGCAGCGCTACACCCTCAGCGACAGCTTGCTCGAAGCCGCACTGGCGCAACCGGATCAACTGGAACACGCTCTACAGACCCGCGCCAAACGTCTGCAAGGCAGCGGACTGTTACCGATGGCCGGCTTTGGCGAGTGTTTGCAACACGAATTGATTGAGCCTCTGCCCGACGTACTGCAACGCTATCAACAACTCCTGGCCCTGTGGCCGACGCCACTCAACAGCGCACTGCCAGTCAGCGTTGACGGCCATGGGCTTGCGTTGGAAGGATGGCTCAGCAACCTGCATCAACGCAGTGATAAAGGCCTACTATCCATCACGACGATTCCTAACAGCATTGGGGCGATTAAGACGCGTAAATGGCATCGCCTGACCAGGCCGTGGGTCAATCATCTGGTGGCCTGCTCCAGTGGCCTGAACATGTCCACGGCCTTGGTCGCCAGTGATGACACCTTGCTGCTAGCCCCTTTAGAGCCTCAACTCGCCAGCGATATTCTAGGCAACGTATTGATGGCCTGGAAAGTCGGCATAAACCACCCGCTGCCCATCGCCATCAAAACCGGCTTCGCCTGGTTGGCCCAGACTGATCCGGTCAAGGCCGATGCAGCGGCACAAAAGGCCTACGAAGGTGATGGTCAAACCAGCGAAGGCGAGCGTCGCGAAAGCGCAGCCTTGGCTCGGCAGTTTCCTGACTACGCGGCATTGATGGCCGATGGAGCCTTTGAAGACTGGTGCGATGCCCTCTATCGCCCTCTCTTTGACGCGCCTTGGCGCTCATTAAACAGCGAGGAGTCCCGCTAATGAGCGAGCAAAAAATACCCTTGGCTTTGGCTTTTCCCCTACGCGGCAGTCAACTGATTGAAGCCAGTGCAGGCACCGGCAAAACGTTCACCATCTCGGCGCTCTACCTGCGTTTGATCTTGGGCCATGGCGGCGAAGCGTCAGGGTTTGGTCGTGAGCTATTGCCACCGCAAATATTGGTCGTAACCTTCACCGATGCGGCCACCAAAGAACTGCGAGACCGGATTCGCACCCGACTTGCCGAAGCAGCGCGCTTCTTTCGTGACGAGATCCAGGCTCCGGATGCGCTGGTTGAGCAGTTGCGTGATCAGTTCGCCCCTGAACAGTGGGCCGCCTGCGCGGGTCGCCTCGACATCGCCGCACAATGGATGGACGAAGCGGCGGTATCGACCATCCACAGTTGGTGTCAGCGGATGCTGCGCGAACACGCCTTCGACAGCGGCAGCCTGTTCACCCAAACCCTCGAAACCGACCACAGTGAGTTACTCGGCGAAGTGCTGCGCGATTACTGGCGACTGTTTTGCTATCCCATGCACGGCGATGCGCTGAATTGGGTACGCGCCAACTGGAGCGGCCCCGCCGCCCTGTTACCCCGTGTGCGTGCCTTGTTCGGCAGCGCTCGCCCGGCAGCCAACACTGAGCAAACTCCGGCACAAATGATTGAAGCCTGCTTGCAAGAGCGTCGCTTGGCACTGTCCGAGCTCAAAACGCCATGGCTGCAATGGGCGCAAGAGTTGCGCGACATCTGCCTGCAAGGCGTAGCCGCTAAAGCCGTTGATGGTCGGAAAATGCAGGCACGTTACTTCGAACCCTGGTTTGAAAAAATCAGCGCCTGGGCGGCTGACGAGTCCCAGGAACAGCTTGATCTGGGGACCGGCTTCACCCGCCTGACGCCTGACGGCATGGCCGAAGCGTGGAAAGGCGAACCGCCGCAACACCCGGCGCTGGATGCCATGCGCGAGCTGAAAACTGCGCTCGACGCATTGCCCAGCCCAGATGCCGCCGTTCTGGAGCATGCCGCCCGTTGGGTCAGTGCGCGTTTTGAAGCAGAAAAGCGTCGCCGTGCCGAGATGGGCTTTGATGACATGCTGCTCAGGCTCGATGCGGCACTGCAAGCGGAAGGCGGCGAGCGACTGGCCACCCTGATCCGAGAGCAATTTCCCGTTGCGCTGATTGATGAGTTTCAGGACACCGACCCGGTGCAGTACCGGATTTTTGAGACCATCTACCGAATTGAAGACAACACGCCAGGCACCGGCCTGTTCCTGATCGGCGACCCGAAGCAGGCGATCTACGCCTTCCGTGGTGCTGACATCTACACCTATTTACGCGCTCGCCACGCTACCAGCGACCGACTGCATACGCTGGACACCAACTTTCGCTCCAGTCACGCCATGGTGGCCGCGGTCAACCACGTGTTTGAGCGGGCCGAGCAGCGGGACACAGGACGAGGTGCGTTTTTATTCCGCGACGGTTCCGAAAACCCTGTGCCCTTTGTCTCGGTTAAATCCCAAGGGCGCAAAGAAGTCCTACAAATAGACGGGCAGCCTGTCACGGCCCTCAACCTGTGGCAGTTGCCTTCCGAACAGCCCGTTTCAGGCGCGGTCTATCGCCAGCAATTGGCGGCCGTGTGCGCTAGCCAGATCGTCGAGTTACTCAATGGCGGTCAACAAGGTCGCTGCGTTTTTGCCAAAGATGGCCAACCCTTAAGAGGCCTATTGCCCGCCGACATTGCGATTCTGGTACGTGACGGTAAGGAAGCTCAGGCCGTGCGGCGCGAATTGTCGACGCGGGGTGTACGTAGCGTTTACCTCTCGGATAAGGATTCGGTCTATGCCGCGCAGGAAGCTCACGACGTGCTGGCCTGGCTCAAAGCCTGTGCCGAGCCAGACGTTGAGCGTCCGCTGCGAGCCGCACTGGCCTGCATCACGTTGGACCTGCCGCTGGTTGAACTGGAACGCCTGAATCAGGACGAGTTGGCTTGGGAACGTCGCGTCATGCAGTTCCGTGGCTATCGTGAAACCTGGCGTAAACAAGGCGTGCTCGCGATGTTGCGCCGCCTGCTGCACGACTTCGAGTTACCCCAGGCCTTGATCGCCCGCCCAGACGGCGAGCGTGTCCTGACTAACGTATTGCACCTGTCTGAGCTGCTGCAACAGGCGGCGGCGGAGCTGGATGGCGAACAAGCGCTGATCCGGCACTTGGCCGAACACCTGGCTTTGTCCGGGCAAGCGGGCGAAGAACAAATCCTGCGCCTTGAAAGCGATGAGCAGTTGGTCAAAGTGGTGACCATTCACAAATCCAAAGGCTTGGAGTACCCATTGGTTTTCCTGCCGTTTATCTGTTCGACCAAACCCGTGGATGGCAGCCGTTTGCCGCTGCATTACCACGATGCAGCGGGCAATGCTCAGGTGAGCCTGAAGCCAACGCCAGAACTGATCATCCAGGCCGATGACGAACGCTTGGCCGAAGATTTACGCTTGCTCTATGTGGCCCTGACCCGTGCCCAACACGCTTGCTGGCTCGGCGTCGCAGATCTCAAACGGGGCAACAACAACCGTTCGGTTTTGCATCTGTCTGCTTTGGGCTATCTGCTGGGCGGCGGTGCGCTGCTGGCTGAATCCGTTGCGCTTGAACGCTGGCTGGCTGATTTGAAACAAGACTGCGCAGCGATTCAATACGCCCCCGTGCCACCGGCCAGTGACGCGCACTTTTATCCGCCGCTCAATCAAGCCACCTTGCTCAAACCGCTGATCCCGACACGGCGTGCTGCGGAAAACTGGTGGATTGCGTCCTACAGCGCATTGCGTATTGGTGACAGCCTCAGCCCTGCTGAAGCGCCAGAAAGCGCCTTGGCGCAAAAGCTCTCTGACGATGAGCGACTGGATCCGGATGCGCCGCGTGAAGTGTTACTCAGTGGCGGCGATATACACCGTTTCCCGCGTGGGCCAAATCCCGGGACCTTCCTGCATGGTCTGCTTGAGTGGGCGGGCAGCGAAGGTTTCAAGGCCGATCCCGAGGCAATAAAAGACGCTGTGGCGCGCCGCTGTAATCGACGCGGCTGGCAAGGTTGGAT
Organism: Pseudomonas sp. CCC3.1; assembly: GCF_034347405.1. NCBI lineage: Bacteria > Pseudomonadati > Pseudomonadota > Gammaproteobacteria > Pseudomonadales > Pseudomonadaceae > Pseudomonas > Pseudomonas sp. CCC3.1. Next base: position 4,514,468 of record NZ_CP133778.1, on the reverse strand, counting down.
CGACACCCTGAGCGACTGGTTACAGCACCTGCAAGATGAGCCGCTGCGTCTGAATAACGGCCAGCCTGCTGTGGTCTTGAGCGAACTGAGCCAGTATCAGATCGAGATGGAGTTCTGGTTCGCCAGCCACAAAGTCGATGTCCTGCAACTGGATCAACTCGTGCGCCAGCACACCCATGGCGGTGCATCGCGTGCTGCCGCTGAGCCGAGCCTGCTCAATGGCATGTTCAAAGGCTTTATCGACCTCACGTTCGAACACGAAGGGCGGTATTACGTGGCGGACTACAAATCCAACTGGCTGGGCGCCGACGATTCGGCCTACACCGAACAGGCGATGAACACCTCTATTCTGGATAACCGCTACGACCTGCAATACGTGTTGTACCTGTTGGCCTTGCACCGTCAACTCAAGGCCCGCCTGGTTGACTACGACTACGACCAGCACATGGGCGGCGCGTTGTACCTGTTCTTGCGCGGTACCCGCTCCCAAGGCCAGGGCGTGTTCTTCACGCGGCCGCCCAGACTATTGATCGAAAGCCTGGACCTGATGTTCCAGGGCAAACCTCAGCCCAAACCGGCTGAACCAGCGTGGGAACAGGGAGTGTTGTTATGAGCCGTTCGTTTGCCGAACTGTTGCCTACGCCATTGACGGCCGAAAGCCTTGCCCAACTACAGCCCTTGAGCCGTGCCCACGACTTGCTGCTGTTGCTCGAACGTTGGGTCGAACGCGGCTGGTTGCGCGCATTGGATAAAGCCTTCGTCGCCTTTTTGCATGAGCGCGACCCGCAAGGTGACCCGTTGGTGCTGCTGGCGGCCGCATTGACCAGTCACCAATTAGGTCATGGTCATGTGTGTCTGGACCTGTTTGAAACCCTCAAAGCGCCCGATTTCGCGCTGTCCTTGCCGCCTGAAGGTGATGTGCAAACCGGCGCAATGTTGCTGCCCTCGCAACTGCTTGAGGCGCTGGAGGGCGAGGCATGGTGCAAAGCCCTGCACGCCAGCCCATTGGTCGAACACGCGGGGCAGCCGTCGGCAGATGCGGCGAGCCGACCTTTGGTGTTGAGCGAGCGTCGTCTGTACCTGCGCCGCTATTGGGCCTATGAGCGACGAATCGACAGCGCATTGCGTCAACGTCTGTCAGCTCCTGAGGTCACACCCGATGATGTGTCCGAGCGCCTGAATGGTTTATTTGGTAGCCCGAAAACCGATGCGCTGATTGATTGGCAAAAACTGGCCTGCGCGTTGGCCACACGCGGCGCCTTCAGCATCGTGACCGGCGGCCCCGGCACCGGTAAAACCACCACCGTGGTGCGTCTGCTCGCGCTGCTCCAGGCCCCGGCCGTCGAAGCGGGCGCGCCTTTGCGCATCCGTCTGGCGGCGCCCACGGGCAAAGCCGCCGCCCGCTTGACCGAATCCATCAGCCTGCAAGTCAAATCATTGGAAGTGGATGACAAGGTTCGGCAAAAAATCCCCAGTGACGTAACCACCGTTCACCGGTTGCTCGGCAGCCGTCCTGGCACGCGCCACTTTCGTCATCACGCGGGCAATCGTCTGCCGCTCGACGTCTTGGTGGTCGACGAGGCATCGATGATCGACCTCGAAATGATGGCTAACTTGCTCGACGCGCTGCCCGACCATGCGCGGCTGGTATTGCTGGGTGATAAGGACCAGCTAGCGTCGGTAGAGGCGGGCGCCGTGCTGGGTGATTTGTGCCGCGATGCCGAGGCGGGCTGGTACAGCCCGCAAACACGTGAATGGCTTGAGCACGTCAGTGGCGAAAGCCTCGCCGCCAGTGGTTTGCAACAAGACCTGGACGGCACCCATCCGCTGGCCCAGCAAGTGGTTATGTTGCGCCACTCACGGCGTTTTGGTGAGGGCAGCGGCATCGGCAAACTGTCGCGGCTGGTCAACCAACAACAGTCGCAAGAAGCGCGCGTGTTATTGGCTGCCGGTACTCATACCGACCTCTTCACGCTGCCACTCAAGGGCGAGCAAGACCGTGCCTTCGAGCGCTTGGCACTGGAGGGGCGAGGCGCCGATGCCAAAGGCTACCGGCATTATCTTGAAGTCTTGCGCGATCAGCGCCCGCAGGCCTACGCAGGGCTTGAAGACCCTTGTTGGGCTGATTGGGCGGGCAAGGTGCTGGAAGCGTTTGAAGCGTTCCAGGTGCTCTGCGCCGTGCGCAAAGGGCCTTGGGGTGTGGAAGGGTTGAATGAACGTATTACCCGGTCTTTGTTCGCCCGCAAGCTGATCGACAGCGACCAGCACTGGTACGAAGGGCGACCGGTCTTGATGACCCGCAACGACTACGGCCTGGGCCTGATGAACGGGGACATTGGCATCGCCCTCAAGCTTCCTGAGCGTGACGGCCAGACTCAACGCCACGTGTTGCGCGTTGCTTTTGCCCGTAATGATGGGCAAGGCGGCATCCGTTTTGTGCTGCCCAGTCGTCTCAATGATGTCGAAACGGTCTACGCCATGACCGTGCACAAATCCCAGGGCTCAGAGTTTTCCCACACCGCACTGGTGCTGCCCGAAGCGCTCAACCCGGTACTGACCAAAGAACTGATCTACACCGGCATCACTCGGGCCAAACACTGGTTCAGTCTGGTCGAGCCGCGAGCGGGCGTGTTTGAAGAGGCCGTGCAGCGCAAGGTTAAACGCTTGAGCGGCTTGATGCTTGGGCTGGGGTAGTGCGTAGCAGGCCCCAGCTTATCTGTGGAGGCTGGCAAGCCAGACCTCCCACGAAGTCGTAACCAGAACATTGGAATACTGTGACTCAAGTCACAGTCCTGGCAGGGGCTGTGGTATCGTTTGGCTATTATTCCTACAACGATTACCGAGATCTCCTGCATGGATGTGGCTGTCTCCTCGACAGAGCAGGGTTTTGGGTGGCTGCGACGCCTGTCCCTTTGCCTGTTGCTGTTGAGCACTCCCTGCCTGGCCCAACCTGAAGCCCCCATTAACGTGGCTGATCAGCGCGCCAAGGCTGTGACCCAAGTGGTCCTTGGCATCCTCAGCTATGCACGTTGGCCCGCCGAGCCTGCGCAGTTAAAACTGTGTGTTATCGGCCCTACCGAATACACCGACGACCTGCTTAAAGGCGCAACTCAGTCCAGTGGACGACCGGTACATGTCTCTCGTTTGCTGGTAAATAATCCGAGAATTGCCAGCGCCTGCAATGCGGTATACCTGGGCAAATTAGGCGCGCAAGAGCGCAGCGAGTTGTATGACTCCTTGGCTGGCCAAGCCGTGCTAAGCATCAGCGAAGATGGCAATCAATGCACCGTTGGCAGTTTGTTTTGCCTGCACGTCAAGGATGAGCACGTGGCGTTTGAGGTGAATCTCGACTCTGTTGCCCGCAGCGGAGTTCGCATTCACCCAAGCGTGTTGCAATTGTCACGCCGCCGGGTGGTACAGCCATGAGCCCGAGCAACCCACAGTACAACCGGCGCAGGCTGCGCTCGGTGCTGCGCCGTGGCCACCTGAGCGTGGCGTTGGTCGCCGTGGTGCTGGCCAGCACATCCTTGACGCTATTGGGTGTACTTGCACTCAAGGTGTACGCCGATCACAACCTGCATTTGATTGCCCGGGCCATCAACTACACCGTCGAAGCGGCGGTGGTGTTTGATGACAAGAGCGCTGCGTCCGAAGCCCTGGATTTGATCGCGTCCACAGAAGCGGTGGCCGAGGCCGAGGTCTACACCGTCGATGGAGAGTTGCTGGCGCACTGGCGACGCCCGGAGAGTGGCCTGTTGTCGAACGTCGAAATGGTATTGGCCGACAGCTTGCTCAAACAGCCGATCACAGTGCCGATTGAGCATCAGGGCCAGCACGTTGGCATCGTGGTTGTGCGTGGGCATGGCGCCCATATGCTGCGCTTTTTACTCAGCGGGCTGTTTGGGGTCATCGTGTGCACAGCGCTCAGCGCCTGGAGTGCGCTCTATCTTTCGCGGCGCTTGCTCACGGGCATCACCGGGCCTTTGCAGCAACTGGCTGAAGTGGCCCATGCCGCACGCGCAGAGCGTGCCTTCGACCGCCGGGTGCCGGCTGCACACATTGCCGAACTGGACAGTTTGGGTAACGACTTCAATGCGTTGCTGGATGAGTTGGAGTCATGGCAAAACCATCTGCAAACCGAAAACCAGGCGCTGGCGCATCAGGCCAGCCACGATTCGCTCACCGACCTGCCTAACCGCGCCTACTTTGCCGCGCGACTGGCGCGCACGTTGCGCACGTTGGGTCAGCGCACCGATAAAGTCGCCGTGTTGTTTCTTGATAGCGACCGCTTTAAAAACATCAACGACACCTACGGCCATGCCGCAGGCGATGCGGTGCTGGTCGCAGTGGCCACCCGCATACGCGCCCAGTTGCGCGAAGGCGACGTGGTCGCGCGTTTGGGCGGCGACGAATTTGCGATCATGCTCGCCCCGCTGCACAAAGTCGAAGACGCGCAACGTATCGCCGACAAGATCATTGCCAGCATGCATGAACCGATTGAGCTGCCAGGGCACACCTGTGTCGTGACCTCGCTCAGTATCGGCATCGCCGTTTACCCCGAACATGGTGCGACCCCGGACTTGCTGTTGTGTGCAGCGGACGCGGCGATGTACCAGGCCAAACGCCTCGCCCGAGGCGGACAACACGTTGCCGAGTCGGAGTACTCCGCAACCCAGTAACCATCAGGAGCTTAACCCCCATGCATACAGTGACTCGTCGTTATCAACAATTTTTCGGCGTTGTCTGGATACTGGCAGCGCTGGTGTTGACCGGCTGCCAGACGCCTGCCCCCCAGAAAGGCCTGACGGCGGCGCAGATTGCCGTACTTAAGCAACAAGGTTTTGAACTGACCGACGAAGGCTGGGCGTTTGGCTTGTCGGGCAAAGTACTGTTTGGCAGCGACCTGGAAGTGCTCAATACCCAAAGCCAGGCAATCGTTGAGCGAATTGGTACTGCCTTGCTGGCAGTCGACATCCAGCGCGTGCGGGTCGACGGCCACACCGACTCCTCGGGGCAGGACGCCTACAACGAACAACTGTCCGTGCGCCGCGCCAACAGCGTGGTCAAGGTACTGACCAAAGTCGGCATGCGTCCTGAAAATATTGAAGTACGCGGGCTGGGCAGCAGCCAGCCAGTGGCGTCCAACAAAACCCGCGCCGGTCGCACAGAAAATCGCCGCGTATCAATCGTCGTCATTGCGGATTAAAGGTCAGCCATATTGATTTGGGAGATTCTATGTTGCGCCGCAAGCAGGCTTTGTAGCAGTTGCCGTAGGCTACGTCCGATTGCGAAGCGATCGTAAATTCAGAGCGCTCGGTTTTTCTGATAAACCGCGCTAGATGGTCATACGATGCAGACACAGCTTGGCGGGCTTAGCCGCTGCAAGTTTTATGAGCGACATAGATCCCCTGTAGCCGCTGCCGAGGGACGAGGCTGCGATCGGTCGCACAGCGGCCGTAAAATCTGAGCACTCGTATTACCTGTTACGCCGAGGCGCCTGATTCATGACGGCTGAGTCGTTTATGGTATCCATGTAGGTGTTTTCTTGTTTTTGAAGGTTATGGTTATTGTTGCTGTATTAGCAGTAAAAGGCCGTATAGGTTGACTAACCTTACAGAGCCCCACTGGACTGGGCAGATCTAGGCAGGTGACTAATGACAACAAAAGATACAAAAATTGTTGAGGTATGGAGGCAGGCTACGATTCCTGTCGTTTTCAAGCGGGAAAAGTCTCCACTTCTAATTAAGCTGCCCTTTGCCAAAGATAATTTTGATTGGCTGCGCAACAGCAGTCGGAATAAACCCGAATGGAGCGCGCAGTACAAATCGTGGCAGGTTCCAGCCGCTTGGTTCGAGGACTCCGTGAAGCGTCTGCTCGGGCGCTTCAAGAAAGTCTATGTGATTCAGCTTTACCGTGAGTACCAGGTGTGCGCGCCAGCTTGTTGGAATGCTCACGGTTTGCATTGTGAATGCTCATGCATGGGTGCTAACCACGGTACAGGGCAACCTGCGGGAAAATGGTACGAAGTATCCGAGACGTTTGCAGCGCAATGGGGTCCCAAAAAATACGCTTGCCGTTTAATGGTATCGACGGTTTGAGTTTGAGACTTTTATGAGCCCAAACTTATTTATGGTTCCGCTTGGACCTTTCTGACTAACGCCGGATTTTGTTGCTTGATAACACTAGCTTTCACTCCAGAACTTCAGGCAACGCCCCACCTTACTTTTCAGGCTGAAAATCCAAACTCGTAAAAGACGAGGCCATTTTTACGGCGGGAATTTGAGTTTCGATAGGTAAACGGCCTTTATCATTTCTTGCAGGGGTATACCGTATGGAAGGCGAGCATTGTTAGCACGCTGCTGTCGAGGGCAAGTGTTTCTGGATGTGCATTCAAGTAGTTAACCACGGTTCGTACTTGTGGGCCGACCTTGATTTCAGTGACTGGGAAACACGTCTTCATGGTTTCGTTGAGCGATCCGTTGAGGCTTTCCATGGTCGTCTTCACGCCACCGACTATCCCTATGCACTGTCCCATTTCCAAGAGATTGTCTGCGTCACTGGGCTTCCCGTCCGCGATGTCGAGAAATGATTTGCAGGCAGTCAGAAGGGTGTTGCCATCGTTTATCAGTTGAGGTCCTGTTGCTGCATTGCATGGTGAGGCTAATGCACCAAGTAGTGCCAACGCCGCCGCTATCCCTGCTGTCTTCATGCTGGTTCTCTTTGTGTGTGGTGTCAAAAACTGAAATGAGCCCGCCAAGAGCATGCTTGAATTCAGTGAGAAACGGGTCAGTTGATCAGAAGTACTCGCACTGGCCTATATATTCGTGATGATGACTATGCGGTGTGTGAGGACCTGTGTGTCACTGCACTCCGCAGTTTGGCTATCCACCGTGTCATCTACCGTTTTCTTGGCCTCTGGTCGAAGGCTTCGGGAATGTCGTGTGCGTTCTACTCGGTGGCTGTGTTTAGTTACCTGCTGGGGGGTGTGCCCTGTTCGGTATGCGGCGTTATGCGGACAACTGTGCAACCCTCTGATTCAACTGTTCAATAAGCTCCGAAATCTCTCGATGGTAGGCTGAATGCGCCGACTGCCTTGTGATTACTTCAAGCCTCTGAGACCAAACGATCACTCTGGAGATATAGAAAGACCTCTCGTCTCCCTTCGCGGTCATTAATTTCTTCTCCACTTCATCAAGTGCAGATCTTGCAGCCTGAATCTGCTGAGCGGCATCATCGCCGTGTATGCCGGTAATAAGACCACTCGCAATGAGTCGGGCAGAGCGTTGTTCTTCAAGAACTCGATTGGTGCTTACTTGCAGCTCAAGAAGCAGAGAGGGCAATGAGCTGCGTAATTTAAGAAGCGGCGTAGTCGGGTAATCGTCATCCAAGGTGCTGAAATTGAGCGCTCTGATGTGACCCGCGACCGATGGATCATCAAGACTGATGGGACGCCACGTATGGGAGAAGGAGTTTCGGATTTTTCGCAGATGCTCCAAGTCAGTAAATTGATCCTTCGTTATTAGACCGAGTGCATATGTAGCTTTTATCCGCGCTGAAAAGGTGCCGAGTGGGGCGTTGAAGCCAGTGAGCAATTGTTGCGAAGCATCATGGGGCAATAGGAAAGTCCGTAATAAATTCCCCAGCGTATCTTCGGCGAACGCAGCGACCGTAAGTATCAGCGCTCGGGCATCCAGTTCAGACAAAGAGGCGTTCATCTCGTTGTAGTCTGAAAATCCTGAAGGCTGATTGGTTTTGTCCCTTCTTCTGTCGATTTTTATCATCTCGGTCCTGAGCAGATTGGCATAAGGGCAAAGCATAGCCTGAGGGGCAGCCCTTGAGAATCTGATAGAAAAATCTGAGTGACCACCTCAGTACACGAATGTGCAGGCGTCCCCGCCATGGTTGCCCTCGCGTAGTCTTTATCCCATGCCTGTGCGTCTCTGAATGTCGACGTCGGGGTGTTACAAATTGAGTACCAAGTCCTGTTACAAACCGTTGGAAAAGGCTTGCCGACCTCGTTACGATTCCGCCACCTGATTCCTTGAAAACTGTCAGTCTGCAAACCTCATCCCCCGCGTTTCCCCGAGCAGCAGCGGCGCATTAAGCTCCGTCACGCTTCGGATGTAGTCCCACAGCAACGTAATCCGTTTCAACTTTCTCAAGTCCTCCCGGCAGTACATCCAGAATTGCCGCGTCAGGTTGATTTCATCCGGCAGTACCGGCAATAAACGCGGGTCTTGAGCGGCCAGAAAGCACGGAAGGATCGCCAACGAACGCCCTTGCTGCGCTGCCACGAATTGCGCAATGACGCTGGTGCTGCGCAAGTTGGCGCTGGCGCCGGGCAGCACATTGGCCAGGTACAGCAGCTCGGAACTGAACGCCAGATCGTCGACGTAACTGATAAACGGATGCTCAGCCAGGTCACTGGCTCGACGAATGGGCGGGTGCTGATCCAGGTAGTCCTGGGTCGCGTACAGCTGCAAACGGTAGTCGCATAACTTGCAGCACACATAAGGCCCGTGTTCCGGGCGTTCCAGGGCGATGACAATGTCGGCTTCGCGTTTGGACAGGCTGATGAAGTGCGGCAGCGGCAGAATATCCACCGAAATGGCCGGGTAGGTGTCCACGAAGTGGCTCAGTTGCGGGGTGATGAAAAAGCTGCCGAAACCCTCGGTGCAGCCCATGCGCACGTGCCCCGACAACGCTACGCCAGAGCCCGAGACTTGCTCGCAGGCCATGTGCAACGTGCTTTCAATGGACTCGGCATACCCCAGTAAACGCTGGCCTTCGTTGGTCAGGGTGAAGCCATTGGTGCGCGACTTTTCGAACAGCAAGGTGCCGAGTGCGGCTTCCAGTGAGCTGATACGTCGCGACACGGTCGTGTAGTCCACCGCTAGGCGTTTGGCCGCGCTGCTGGCCTTGCGGGTACGGGCCACCTCGAGAAAAAACTTCAGGTCGTCCCAGTTCAATGCGCTTAACGATGTGATGTTTTTTTGCATGTTAGACCGGCTTTTATGTGCGTTCTTATTAGAAGAACGCACACCTATACTCCAAAAACAGTCCTGCGACCAATCTGGACGTCCGCCCACGTCGTTTACGGGCTCATAAAAATAAATTCGGAGACTTCCATGAACGTTTCTACCACCCCGTACCAAAATGCTCGCCTGCTGATTGATGGCGAATGGGTCGAGTCGCAGACCACCGAGTGGCACGACATCGTTAACCCCGCCACTCAGCAGGTGTTGGCCAAAGTCCCGTTTGCCACCCCTGATGAAGTCAACGCCGCCATCGCTGCCGCGCAACGAGCTTTCCAGACCTGGAAGCTGACGCCGATCGGCGCGCGGATGCGCATCATGCTCAAGTTGCAGGCGCTGATTCGCGAACATTCCAAGCGCATTGCCACCGTCCTCAGTGCTGAACAAGGCAAAACCATTGCCGACGCCGAGGGCGATATTTTCCGTGGCCTGGAAGTGGTCGAACACGCGTGCTCCATCGGCACCTTACAAATGGGCGAATTCGCTGAAAACGTTGCTGGCGGGGTTGATACCTACACCCTGCGCCAACCGATCGGTGTGTGCGCGGGGATTACGCCTTTCAACTTCCCAGCCATGATTCCGCTGTGGATGTTCCCGATGGCGATTGCTTGCGGTAACACCTTCGTCCTCAAACCTTCCGAACAAGACCCCCTGTCGACCCTGATGCTGGTCGAGCTGGCGCTGGAAGCCGGGGTTCCGCCGGGCGTGTTGAACGTCGTGCACGGCGGCAAAGACGTGGTAGACGCCCTGTGCACCCACACGGACATCAAGGCCGTGTCGTTCGTCGGCTCAACCGCTGTAGGGACTCACGTGTATGACTTGGCCGGTCGCCATGGCAAGCGCGTGCAATCGATGATGGGCGCCAAAAACCACGCCGTGGTACTGCCTGACGCCAACCGTCAGCAAACCCTCAATGCACTGGTCGGCGCTGGTTTTGGTGCTGCGGGCCAGCGCTGCATGGCCACCTCAGTGGTGGTGTTGGTGGGTGCGGCCAAGCAATGGCTGCCAGACCTCAAGGCGCTGGCGCAAAAACTCAAGGTCAATGCGGGCAGCGAGGCGGGTACTGATGTAGGTCCGGTGATTTCCAAACGTGCGAAAGAGCGCGTGCTGGGGCTGATTGAAAGCGGGATTAAAGAAGGCGCAGTCCTGGAACTCGACGGTCGCGACATCAAGGTTCCAGGTTTTGAACACGGCAACTTTGTCGGCCCGACTCTGTTTTCGGGTGTGACCACTGATATGCAAATCTACACCCAGGAAATCTTCGGCCCCGTGCTGGTAGTGATCGAGGTCGACACGCTGGATCAGGCTATCGCGCTGGTCAACGCCAACCCGTTTGGCAATGGCACGGGCCTGTTTACCCAAAGTGGCGCCGCTGCGCGTAAGTTCCAGACCGAAATCGATGTAGGTCAGGTCGGCATCAACATCCCGATCCCGGTGCCCGTTCCGTTCTTCAGCTTCACGGGTTCGCGTGGCTCCAAACTGGGCGATCTGGGGCCGTACGGCAAACAAGTCGTGCAGTTCTATACGCAGACCAAGACCGTCACCAGTCGTTGGTTCGACGATGACAGCGTGAATGATGGCGTTAACACCACCATCAATCTTCGTTGAGGGCACGACCATGAAAATCGCATTTATCGGCCTGGGTAACATGGGTGCTCCGATGGCGCGCAACCTGCTCAAGGCCGGGCATTCGTTGAACCTGTTTGACCTGAACCAAGACATCCTCGCCGACCTGGCGGAGCAAGGCGGGCATATCAGCGCGTCCCCGCGGGATGCCGCACACGGTGCTGAACTGGTGATCACCATGCTTCCGGCGGCCGCACATGTGCGCAGCGTGTGGCTGGGTGAAAACGGCGTGTTGGCCGGTATCGCCAAAGGCGTCCCGGCGGTGGATTGCAGCACCATTGACCCACAAACCGTGCGTGACGTGGCAGCAGCAGCGGCCAAACAAGGCGTGCACATGGCCGATGCCCCAGTGTCCGGCGGCACGGGCGGTGCGCAAGCGGGCACCCTGACTTTTATGGTCGGCGCCACTCAAGCACTGTTCGACACCCTGCACCCGGTGCTTTCGCAAATGGGTCGCAACATAGTCCATTGCGGGGATGTGGGCACGGGCCAAGTGGCTAAAATCTGCAACAACCTGCTGCTCGGGATCTCCATGGTGGGCGTCAGTGAAGCCATGGCCTTGGGCGCGGCGTTGGGGATCGACAGCCACGTGCTGGCGGGTGTGATCAACAGCTCCACCGGGCGCTGCTGGAGTTCCGAGGTGTACAACCCGTGGCCGGGCATTGTTGAAACGGCCCCGGCATCACGCGGCTATACCGGCGGTTTTGGTGCTGAACTAATGCTTAAGGACTTGGGGTTGGCCACTGAAGCGGCACGTCAGGCGCACCAGCCAGTGGTGCTGGGCGCCGTGGCGCAACAGTTGTATCAAGCCATGAGCTTGCGTGGAGAAGGTGGGCAGGACTTCTCGGCCATCATCAACAGCTATCGCAAACCCGAATAGGGTTTTTCCGGGAATCCGCGTCGGGCGGATTCCCGGTTTTTTGCTGGGCGGGATCAGGCAAAAACGAAATACTTGCGCACGGTTTCAACCACTTCCCAGGTGCCTTTCATGCCGGGCTCCACCACAAAAATGTCGCCCGCGCGCAGGTGAATCGGCTCTTTGCCCTCCGGGGTGATGATGCAATAGCCTTCACGGAAATCGCAGTATTCCCACTTCACGTACTCCACGTACCACTTGCCGGGCGTGCAAATCCACGTGCCCATGATTTTGCTGCCGTCTTCGCTGGTATAGGCGTTGAGGTTGACGGTGTGCGGGTCGCCTTCCAGCTTTTCCCATTTGCAGGCATCCAGCACGGGCAAAGGATGCGTGTCGCGAAGTACGGTAATAGGCGCAGACATAAGAACTCCGTTGAGTGTGTGAGACACAAACCTCACCCTAACGGGCCTCGCGCGTTGGCAGATGCCTGGTTCCGACACTCAACGGCTCGAATACGCACCCCCATATACGCAAAAGCCCCGGCGCTTGATGGCAAGTGCTGGGGCTTTTCAGTGACGCGTCAAGGTTAGCGGCGGTTAACCAACGCTCTACCGGTGCGCAGGCGCACCTGGTAAAACACGTAAATCACCAGCAACCAGATCGGTATTGCATACACCGAGGCGCGAACGTCAGGGATCATCCAGATAACCGCGACGATCACCGCCATAAACACCAGGCACAGGATGTTGCTCAAAGGTGACCAGAACGCTTTGAACGAAGGCTCCACACCTTGGAGGGTCATCGCTTTGCGAAACCGCAGGTGAGTCAGGCTGATCAGCGCCCAGTTAATCATCAGCGAGGCAACCACCAGTGCGAACAGCAACTCCAGTGCCTTGTGCGGCGCCACGTAGTTGACCACTACACACAGCAACGTCACCAGCGCGGACACGCCCAGCGCCCGCAGTGGCACGCCGTTTTTGGTCAGTTTCATCAGCGCTTTGGGGGCATCGCCCTGTTCGGCGAGGCCGAAGAGCATACGGCTGTTGCAGTACACGCCGCTGTTGTAGACCGACAGCGCGGCGGTCAACACCACAAAGTTAAGGATCTGTGCGGCGGTGTCGCTGCCGATCAAGGCGAAAATCTGTACAAAGGGGCTGCTGCCGTAGGCATCGCCACCGGCGCCCAGCGTGACCAGCAACTGGTCCCACGGGTACAGCGCCAACAGCACCGTCAGTGCGCCCACGTAGAAAATCAGAATCCGGTACACCACCTGGTTGATGGCCTTGGGAATGACTTTTTTCGGCTCGCTGGCTTCAGCTGCCGTGATGCCCACCAGCTCCAGGCCGCCAAAGGAAAACATGATGAAGGCCATCGCCATCAGCAGGCCGGTGCCGCCATTGGGGAAGAAACCGCCGTGGCTCCACAGGTTACTGATCGACGCTTGCGGGCCGCCGGTGCCGCTGAACAGCAGGTAGCAACCAAGCACGATCATGCCGACAATCGCCACCACTTTGATGATCGCGAACCAGAACTCCATCTCGCCAAAAACTTTAACGTTCAGCGTGTTGATCAGGTTGACCAGCACAAAGAACACCACCGCACTGACCCACGTGGGCACCTCGGGCCACCAAAACTGGATGTACTTGCCGACGGCGGTCAGCTCGGCCATGCCCACCAGCACGTACAGCACCCAGTAGTTCCAGCCCGACAGAAAGCCTGCGTAGCCGCCCCAGTATTTATGCGCGAAGTGACTAAAAGAACCGGCCACCGGCTCTTCGACGATCATCTCGCCCAGCTGGCGCATGATCAAAAACGCGATAAAGCCGGCAATCGCATAACCGAGAATCATCGACGGCCCTGCGGACTTGAGCACGCCAGCCGAGCCCAGGAACAGCCCTGTACCAATCGCGCCGCCCAAGGCAATCAGCTGAATATGGCGGTTTTTTAATCCGCGTTTGAGTGTGACCGGGGGGGAGTTAGCGTCAGCCATCGGTTGCCCTGTTGGTGGTTGTTTTCAGTGTGTGATGAAGCCACCCCTGTAACCCGGGTGTCATGAAGCCCCGGATATTACTCCCGGGGTAAATTCAGGCATACAGGCGAAGGCCACTCTGCGACATTTCTTACAGCTTTAATCGGCTGAAAGGGCCTCCAGTAGTGCGTTCGCGTAGGCTGGTAACTGATCAAACGAACGGGCACACAACAACAGCTTGCGTGCGGCCCACGGCTCGCTCAGCGGCACCACTTTAAATGTGGGCGTCGTTTGCCAGCGTTCAATCGTGGCGTTGGGCACGATACCCAGCCCGGCCCCGCGAGCGACCATGCGCAATACGCTGTCAAAACCTTCGGCGCGAATGCGTACTTGCATGCGCGTGCCGCTGCGCAGCGCCTGTTCCTCCAGATACACCGCCAGCGCGCTGTTCTGCGAAAGTCCGACATAGTCATGGCTTAGCGTGTCAGTGAACGTCAGCGTTGGGTGCTGAATCAGCGCATGCCCCTGTGGGATCACCAGCATGAGCGGGTCGTCACGAAAGGGCAGGGTTTGTAGGTCGTGGGTGTCGACAGCGTTGGAAATTATCCCAATATCGGCCGCGTCCTGACGCAAGGCATGGGTGATGCGCAGGCTGGTCAGCTCTTGCTGATCAATGCTGATATTAGGGTGCTGGCAGACAAAATCGGCCAACAACTCGGGCAAGTACTCAGTCAGGGCCGTGGTGTTGCACAGCAGGCGCACCTGGCCTTTAAAGCCTTGGGCGTACTCGGCCATGTCGTGTTTCATGCGTTCCACCTGTTGCAGCAATAGTCGCGCATGCTGCGCTAACGCCTGCCCGGCCGGTGTCGGGCTGATGCCACGGCGGCTGCGCTGCAAACACTCGACCCCCAGCGACGCCTCCATCGCACGAATCCGTGCACTGGCGGCGGCCAGCGACAAATGGCTGACACTGGCGCCCGCCGTGATATTGCCCGCCTGCACCACATTCAAATACAAGCGCAGATCAATCAGGTCGACATGCATGGTTGGAGTTATCTCAGGTCATGTAGGAGCGAGCTTGCCTCGCGATCTTTTAAACGATCAAAAGATCGCGAGGCAAGCTCGCTCCTACAAAGGGGGGATTTTTAGTCTATTGCTAAACAAGAGGCTGACTCAGTGTATGACGCATTTTCAACGCTGTCGCCGTGGCTCAGCATGGCCCCATGAAAACATTAATCGAGTTCTACCAACACTTGGGCTGGGCCTTGTCACTGCTGGTGATGATGACCTTTCTGCTGGCCGGTACGGTCAAAGGCATGATCGGCCTGGGTTTACCCACGGTTGCCATGGGCATGCTCGGGCTGGCTATCGCTCCGGCGCAGGCTGCGGCATTGCTGATCATCCCTTCCATTGTCACCAATGCCTGGCAATTGGCCGCAGGCGGGCAACTGCGGGCACTGATAAAACGCCTGTGGCCCATGCAACTGGGGATCTTTCTCGGCACCGGCCTAGGCGTGCTGTGGCTGAGCGTTGATGGCGGCAGCGAAGTCGTACGTGCATTGGGCGCGGCATTATTGCTCTACGCCCTGAGCGGCCTGTTGCTGCCCACCTTGCGCGTGCCCGCATCGGCCGAGCGCTGGGCAGGCCCGGTGTGTGGGCTGATCACTGGGGTCATCACCTCGGCGACCGGCGTTTTTGTGATCCCCGCAGTGCCGTATCTGCAAGCCTTGGGCTTGAGTAAAAATCAGCTGGTGCAGGCCTTGGGATTGTCCTTCAGCGTCTCTACATTAGCCCTTGCAGCCGGGCTCTACTGGCGCGGTAATCTGGGCGGCGGTGAACTCAATGCCTCGTTGCTGGCGCTGCTGCCTGCCATGCTCGGCATGTGGCTGGGCCAATGTTTGCGCGAGCGCATCAGCGCCACGCTGTTCAAACGGGTGTTCTTTATTGGCATGGCGCTGCTGGGCACGCATTTGTTGATCAGTGGTTGAAACCCTTGAGCAACAATCAAATTGCTATTCGTGAATTTTAAGCAAAAGCCATTTGCCTCAGCGCGGGTGTTTCTTGAAGGAGGGGCTCTATATTCTGGCCCCCTGTTTTAAACCTTCAACGCCCTGTGCTGCTCACCAGCGCTGAGGGCTGACCCTGATGAGGCTGATGATGAAAAAAATTCTGTTACTTAACGGCGCTAAAAAATTTGCTCACTCCGATGGTCGCTACAACCTGACGATGCACGACACCGCACTGGCGTTTTTTGATCGCCAGGGTTTTGAAGTCAAAGTGACCCACATCGACGAAGGCTATGACATCGCCGAAGAAGTCGAAAAATTCCTGTGGGCCGACGTGATCATTTACCAAATGCCGGGCTGGTGGATGGGCGCGCCGTGGATCGTTAAAAAATACATCGACGAAGTGTTCACCCAAGGTCACGGCAAGCTCTACGCCAGTGACGGCCGCACCCGTTCCGATGCGTCGCAGCGCTATGGCAGCGGCGGCCTGATTCACGACAAAAAATACATGTTGTCGCTGACCTGGAACGCACCGCAGCAAGCGTTTGACGACCCGGCTGACTTCTTTGAAGGCAAGGGTGTGGACGCGGTGTACTTCCCGTTCCACAAAGCCAACCAGTTTCTGGGCATGACTGGCCTGCCGACCTTCTTGTGTGTTGACGTGATGAAGCGCCCGCAACCTGAAGTCGACGCCGCGCGTTATGAACAGCACCTGGCTGAAGTCTTCGGCCTCGACGTGTAATCGCAGACTCGCTCTGCTCGTCAGCGGCGACTAGCGGCTACTATGCAGTCGTTACCAATGAGGGGCACGCGTGAAAGCCAGATCTGATGAGCTGCAAATTTTTGTTTCGGTGATTGAGTGCGGCTCGATCTCCGCCGCCGCCGAACAGGCCGGGCAAACGCCTTCAGCCGTCAGCCGCACGCTGTCGCGGCTGGAGGCCAAGCTCGAAACCACGCTGATCAACCGCACGACGCGGCGCATGGACCTGACCGAAGAAGGCAAGTTCTTCTTCGAGCAGGCCAAGCTGATCCTTGAGCAAATGGACGAGCTTGAAGAGCGTCTGATCTCGCACCAGCGCACGCCGTCCGGGCGCCTGCGCATCAACGCCGCTTCGCCGTTCATGCTGCACGCCATCGTGCCGTACCTCCCCGAATTCCGGGCGCTCTATCCCGACATTCAACTGGAACTGAACAGCAACGACCTGATCATCGACTTGCTCGAACAAAGCACCGACATTGCGATTCGTATCGGCCCTCTGGCCGACTCCACCTTGCACGCCCGCTCACTGGGTTGCAGCCCGCTGAACATCCTCGCCAGCCCAGAATACATCGCGCAGCACGGCGCCCCGAGCAGCGTGGCCGATCTGGCCAACCACACCTTGATCGGCTTCACCCAAAACGATGGCCTTAATCAATGGCCGCTGCGTTATGCACAGGGTGATCGTTGGCCCATCCAGCCGGCCATCAGCGCCTCCAGCGGCGAAACCGTTCGCCACTTGGCGCTGCAAGGGCAGGGCATTGCCTGTTTGTCACATTTCATGACGTGTGAAGACATCAATGCCGGGCGTTTGCAGGTGGTGCTGGGCGAATTCAACAGCGGCTACCGTCAGCCGATTCATGCCGTGTACTACCGCAACTCGCAATTGGCACTGCGGATTCAATGTTTCCTGGACTTTATCCAGACCAAACTGGCGAGCTATGCGGCGCCGTATTTCAAAGACTGACGGGCTAATGCCTACAGGGTGTGCGGCGCCCCGCAGTTTTCCTGTTGCTGTTTGAAATTTTTGACGAAATCAGACAAGGTTCGGCAATAGTTGATAACAATAAAAGGATGTAGCGAATGCGTATTGTGTGGTTCAAAACCCTGGCCTTGACGGCTGCCATTGCGGCGAGCACTTCGGCGTATGCCATCACTCTGGAAGGCGGCGCAGTGGCTGCGCCCGATCAATACGGCGCGGAAGTCGCCGCGCAGATTCTCAAAAAAGGTGGCAACGCGGTCGACGCCGCTGTCGCAACGGCGTTCACTCTGGCCGTGACCTACCCCGAGGCCGGCAACATCGGCGGCGGTGGTTTCATGACCCTGTTCATCGATGGCAAACCCTACTTCCTTGACTATCGCGAAACGGCGCCTAAAGCGGCCAGCCGCGATATGTACCTCAATGAAAAAGGCGAAATCATTGAAAACCTGAGCCTGGTCGGCTCGCGTGCGGCGGGCGTGCCGGGCACGGTGATGGGCTTGTGGGAGGCGCACCAGCGCTTTGGCAAATTGCCATGGGCTGAGCTGATCACCCCGGCCGTGGGTTATGCAAAAAATGGTTTCAAGGTGGCCGACCAGCAATTCCAGTACCGCGAAGATGCGCTGGCGCTGTTTAACGGCACCACCAACTTCGGCGATTACTTCGGCACCATGAAGCCCGGCGAAACCTTCAAGCAGCCGGAGCTGGCCAAGACTCTGGAGCGCATCGCCGACCAAGGCGCCAAAGAGTTCTACCACGGCGAAACAGCCGACCTGCTGATCGCGCAGATGCAAAAAGACAAAGGCTTGATCACCAAAGAAGACCTCAACGACTACAAGGTCAGCTGGCGTGAGCCGATGCGCGTCGACTTCCGTGGCAACACCTTGTACACCGCGCCATTGCCAAGCTCGGGCGGCATTGCGCTGGCGCAACTGATCGGCATCAAAGAAGACCGGGCAGCGGACTTCAAAGGCGTCGAGCTGAACTCGGCCCCGTACATTCACCTGTTGGCCGAGATCGAAAAACGCGTTTTTGCTGACCGCGCCGATTATTTGGGCGACCCGGACTTCGGCAAAATGCCGGTGGCCGAACTGACCGACCCGGCGTACATCGCCAAACGTGCGAAAGAGGTCAATCCGAAAGCGATTTCTGAAACCGCCAACGTCAAGCCCGGTCTTGAACCGCATCAGACCACGCACTTCTCCATCGTCGATAAAGACGGCAACGCTGTCAGCAACACCTACACCCTAAACTGGGATTACGGCAGCGGCGTTGTCGTCAAAGGCGCGGGTTTTTTGCTCAACGATGAAATGGACGACTTCAGCTCCAAGCCGGGGGTGGCCAATGCCTTTGGCGTGGTGGGCGGCAATGCCAACGCCATCGAGCCGGGCAAACGCATGCTGTCGTCGATGAGCCCAAGCCTGGTGACACGCGATGGCCAGGTGACGCTGGTGCTCGGCACGCCGGGTGGTTCGCGGATCTTCACCTCGATTTTCCAGGTGCTGAACAACCTCTACGACTACAACCTGCCGCTGGAAAAAGCCGTGTCTGCCCAGCGCGTGCATCACCAGTTGCTGCCTAAAGACACCATTTACTACGACGCTTACGCGCCACTGACTGGCAAAGTCGCCGATGACCTCAAAGCCATGGGTTACACCCTGGAAGATCAGGGCTGGAACATGGGCGACATCCAGGCCATCCGCGTTAACGGCACTCAACTGGAAACCGCCTCCGACCCACGGGGTCGTGGCGTTGGCAAAGTGGTGAAGTAACCCCCGCATAGCCTCGCGATCTTTTGATCTTTTAAAAGATCGCGAGGCAAGCTCGCTCCTACAGGTGTCTTACCTTCCGCGCAATTTGTTACCATCCGTTTCGTCGTATCCCCCTTCGTTTGTCCCGTCTTTTAGGTAAACCATGAAATTCTCACGTCTGCGCGCTGATGTCCTGGCCGGGCTCACGACGTCATTTGCCCTGCTGCCCGAGTGCATTGCGTTCGCGCTGGTCGCCCACCTCAACCCGCTGATGGGCCTGTATGGCGCGTTCATTATTTGCACAATCACGGCGCTCTTCGGTGGTCGGCCGGGCATGGTCTCGGGTGCCGCCGGCTCGATGGCGGTGGTGATCGTCGCACTGGTGGTGCAACACGGCGTGCAGTATTTGCTGGCCACCGTCTTGCTGGGCGGGTTGATCATGCTGGCGTTCGGTCTGCTCAAGCTGGGCAAGCTGGTGCGCATGGTGCCGCACCCGGTGATGCTCGGATTCGTCAACGGGCTGGCGATTGTCATTGCCATGGCCCAGTTGGATCACTTTAAAGAAGGGGACAAGTGGCTCAGTGGTACGCCGTTGTACCTGATGGTCGGCCTTGTGGCGCTGACCATGGCCATCGTCTACGTGTTGCCGCGTCTGACTCGCGCCGCGCCGCCCGCGCTGGTGGCGATTTTGAGTGTGGGGCTGGCGGTGTATTTTCTCGGTTTGCCGACCCGCACCTTGGGCGACATGGCGCACATCGCGGGGGGCTTGCCGACATTTGCCCTGCCGGACATTCCATGGAACCTTGAAACCCTGCGCATCATCGCGCCGTACGCGATGGTGATGGCGGTGGTTGGCTTGCTGGAAACCCTGCTGACGTTGAACCTGACGGACGAAATCACCGAGTCGCGTGGCTACCCGGATCGTGAATGCGTGGCGCTGGGTGCGGCGAACATGGTCTCGGGCGTGTTCGGCGGCATGGGCGGCTGCGCGATGATCGGGCAAACCGTGGTCAACCTCAGCTCGGGCGGGCGCGGCCGCCTGTCGGGCGTGACTGCCGGGGTCATGATCGTGCTGTTCGTGTTGTTTTTGTCGCCATTCATTGAGCGCATCCCGCTGGCAGCGCTGGTCGGCGTGATGTTTGTGGTCTCGCAACAGACCTTCGCCTGGGCCTCTTTGCGGGTGCTCAATAAAGTGCCGCTGAACGATGTGCTGGTGATTATTGCGGTCACGATCATCACCGTTTTTACCGACCTGGCCGTTGCGGTGATGTGCGGCGTCATCATTGCGGCGCTCAACTTCGCGTGGCAGCAGGCGCGTCAGCTGTACGCCGACACGTATGTAGAAAGCGACGGCAGCAAGCTGTACCGCGCCCATGGCACGTTGTTTTTTGCCTCCACCACGGCGTTTCTCAAGCTGTTTGACCCGGCTGATGACCCGGCCACTGTGACCCTGGATTGCAGTCATCTGGGCTTTGCGGACTACTCGGCCATTGCTGCGCTGGAAACCTTGCGCGAGCGCTACCGTAAAGCGGGCAAGCACCTGCGGGTTGTGCACTTGTCGGAGCGCAGTAAAAAACTGCTCAAACGTGCGCGCGTGCATCACTAGGAAAACCCATGCGCGACAACATGCTGATGTGGCAGCTGGCTTGCCTGCGATTCAGGCGGCGTGGTCTTTTTAAATAGACCGCGTCGATATCATCGCAGGCAAGCCAGCTCCCACATCAGTTGAGGTTGCGGACTACACCTTAAAGTGGCTGACCATTTCTTGCAGTTGAGTGCCCAGGCGTGCCAGTTCAACGCTGGATTTGGCCGTCTCATCGCTCGCGGCCGCTGTCTGTTCCGACACGTCGCGCACGTTGATGATGCTGCGGCTGATTTCTTCTGCCACGGCACTTTGTTGTTCGGCCGCTGCCGCTATTTGTTGGTTCATGGACTGAATATTCGACACGGTGCGGGTAATGCCTTGCAACGAAGTGCCCGCCTGACGGGTCAGGTTCACGCTGCTGTCGGTCAGGGTGCGGCTGTTGTTCATGACCATGGCCACGTGCTGGGTGCCGCTGTGAAGCGCGGCCACCAGGGTCTGAATTTCTTCGGTGGACTTTTGCGTGCGCAGGGCCAGCGCTCGGACTTCATCGGCGACCACGGCAAAACCACGCCCTGCGTCGCCCGCACGGGCGGCTTCGATGGCAGCGTTAAGCGCCAGCAGGTTGGTCTGCTCGGCCACCGCCTTGATCACGTCCATCACGCTGCCGATCTTGTCGCTTTCTGTTTGCAGCACGGCCATGGCTTCGGTCGAGCGGCCCACTTCAACGGCCAGACGTTCAATCTGATCAATCGCCTGATTCACCACGTTGTCGCCTTCGCGCGCTTCGCCGTCAGCGGCGGCAGCGGCTTGTGAGGCTTGCTCTGCATTGCGTGCTACTTCTTGCACGGTGGCGGTCATTTCATGCATGGCGGTGGCCACCTGATCGGTTTCGACCTTCTGGCTGTTAACCCCGGCGCTGGTTTGTTCGGTGACCGCAGACAGCTCTTCGGCCGCGCTGGCGATTTGGGTCACGCCGTCGCGAATGCCGCTGATCAACTCACGCAAAGTGGTGCCCATGCGCGCAATACCTTGTTGCAGTACACCCAAGTCATCGCGGCGGGTGACGCGCAGGTTGTGGCTCAGATCACCGCTGGCAATGCGCTCGACCACGTCCAGGGTTTCACGCAGCGGTCGGGTGATTTGGCGGGTGATGATCACCGCAGCGCAGACCCCAAAGAGCAACACCAGCAAGGTGCTGATTAATTGCAGGCGATTGGCGCTGACACTTTCGGCATCACGACGCTCAAGTTGAATGCTGTAAAGCTCGTTGCTGCGATTGACGATGCCGTTGCCGTAGTCGGTCATCTCTTTGCGCATGTCGATGATGGTGTTGTTGGTGCCCGTGAATACCTGCAATGCCTGAGTGTATTGGGCCATTGCAGCGCTCAGGGCCTGCAAGGTGTCGCTGCTGGTGGTGCCGAAATGGTTGTTCAGCCCTTCAAGGCTGGCGGTTGCGGCACTCAGTTGTGCACGTGCTGCTTCCTCGTTCTGCACCGTGGGGGAAGACGTGAACGCCCGTGCCAGATCACGCGCGAGCAAGAACTGTTCGCGAACCTTGGTCACGGCCTGGTATTGCTCAAAACGACCTTCTTCGCCAGCAGGACGTTGCAGGGCGAGGGTGTCGAGGGTGTCAATGTGTGCGAGCGCTGCTTTGGCGCTGCTGTCCATGTGCTCACGCGACACGGCAGACTCAATGTACGCCTTGCGCATCGTGACCAGGGCGCGCTGGTAACGGGTGATGAAATCGTGCTGCTCGTTCAGCAGCTTGAGGTTTTCTGGGCTTTTGAAGATGCCGAGCAATTGCTTTTGCTGAGCTTCAAAGGCATCCAGATTGGTTTGCACGTTTTGTGCAGCGGTTTCGTCGCCATTGGTCAGCATGTACTGCAAACGCGCGACCCGCAGGTTGGTCAGCGCGCTGTTGAGTCGTGTGATGTCGCTCATCCAGTTACTGCGGGCAATCAGGGTATCCAGACTGAACCAACTGCCGATGGCCATCAGGCACGTGAGGGCCAAAACCAGGCCGAAGCCCAAGGCCAGTTTCAAGTTAACGCTGATGTTGCTCAGCCAACTGTTCATTTAAATCTCCAGGAACGGTGCGCGCAGGATCGAGTTTCGCTGGAGGGTTTTGTTTTTTTGGCCCAGCAGAGTGCTTGTGTTGGGCTGTATCGGCGGCAGACGGCAGAGCTGAAACGTTTTTTGATGCGTCATGAACAATGGGCTAACAACCATTTGTAACGCTGCGGTTAAGTCCCCGGTTTCAAGGTTTTTTTCACATTCGTTTCACTCGCTCCTGACGCCCCTGTTTTTAGACTGCGTTCAGTTGGGAAAAAGGCTTGTCATGCAAGACTACTTTCTTACGCCGCAGTGGGATTGCTCAACCATCCATTGTCATATTCAAGTTATAGGGTGGCGGCAACTGTCGTTCACAGGCTGTCATAGGGGCGTTCTACGTGATTTTGAGTCTTCGACTAGCTGGGGCTAAACGCGCAATGTTGCGCAAGGCACTGGCACGTTATCGAAATGCACTGGTCGTGATCGGCGTCAGCGTTCTGACTGTTTTTATCACCGTGCAACTGCTGTCGCCGTCACCTGCGCCTAACCTGGCGAAACTCAACAATGCCAGTCGCGTGTTGACCCTGAACCAAAGCTGGGCCCACGGCGATGTGATTGCACTGGTGCGTCATGTGGAACGTTGTGATCGCACGAATGCAGCCTGTCTTGGGCCACAGGACGGTGTCACGGTGCTGGGTGAAACCGTTGCGCAGGGCTTGGGGAATGAGTTCAGGCAGCTAGGGCTCAAAGACGTCGATATTTATAGCAGCGACCTGACGCGGGCACGGCAAACAGCCGAGGCGATGTTTGCTCGCACCGTTGAAGCACACAGCTGGATATTCAACTGCCGGGGCACGATGTTGCGCGATGTGCTCAAGCACAAAGTACCGGGTCGCAATCTGGTGCTGGTCACCCACAGCGAATGCATGGACGATCTTGAAGCGGGCATGAATGTGCCCACTGACACCACATTCGGTTACGGTGCCTCATTGTTTATCAAAGCCGATGGCACCAGCGCTCAGCCGCAGATGCTCGGGTACATCGAAACCAAAGATTGGGGGAGCATTGTGCCGCACACGGCCTTGCCCGTCAGCCACGGGTTTGAAGCGTCGAGATTGTGATGCGGCCGCTTTGACCTGAACCGCTCCAATGAAAACGCCCGGCCACTCCAGCCGGGCGTTTTCATTGGGGCAGGGATCGCCCTCTGTGGAAGTCTGGCTTGCCAGCGATTGTCTCTGCGCGGTCTAACGATTAAAGCCGTATCGCCTGCATCGCTGGCAAGCCAGGCTCCCACACTATCAGGCAGGCTTGAGCACGCGGTTCCAGTTTTGCTCGCTCGGTAGCGGCAGATCGCTGAGTTCACGGGCCACCGCATTTTCAATGTCGTCGGCGCTGAGCACTTTTTCGTCAAGCCACGGCCACGTTGCATCCGCATCGCGAAAGTTAAGCTGGTTGTTCAGTTGCTGACACGCGAGCGCGAGTGCATGCATGAGCGCCCACTGGCTGGTGATGTACGGCTTTTGTGACGCAGGGATGCGGCTAAGCAAGGCTGCAACATGGGGCAGGTCGGGGCTGGGCGAGACGCTGCTAAGCAGGTTCCACACAATCGTCCCGTTGTTCGAGAGGGTCTGGTTGGCCAGTGCCGGGTCTGTGCAGACCTCGACACTGAGCTTGACGTGCTGCTGCTCAAGCTGGTCAATCAAATAGTTGGCGAGATCCGATTGGCGCAGATACGCCGTGGCTGTCTTATAAGCCAACTGCGCGTCGTAATCGCTCAGGGTCTGGCTGTTAATGCGGATGGTCATGGCAGGCTCCTTGACTGGGAAACGTCCAGCACTGGGAGCGTAGCCAAAACCGGTTATTCGGCCACAGTCACTGCGACTCTGTTGCCGCACGTCATGTTTGCGGGCTCACAGTACTCAGTGACACAAAGTAAAAGCTGCGATGCCCCACGGTAACGGTGGCTAATACGTTCAGTGGCTGGCCGGCCACATCCGGCTTTTCAACGATGGCCACGTTATCAGGCGATGCCTGCAAAAAGGCCAGTAACTGCTCTTTGGTTTGCAGCGCCTGTTGCAGTTGCTGGCTGTAGAACACCACCGAGGCCAGGCGCTCGTCAGGTTGCATCAAGGCGAGATGCTTGCCGCTGGCCTGCAAGCTCAAGGCCTGTGCCGATACCGGTTGAAAGGACACGGCGCGGTCAGCTCGCGGCGCCAGGAAGGCGGCCACCAGGTAGCAACTGACGATGACGGCCAGCAGGGTTATCGCGAGGCCGCGATGATGGTCGCTGATGCGCTTGGCCAGTGCTGAGGTCTGACTTTTGTGCCGCAGCCAGTCCAGTATCACCCCGGCATATTCCGCCGCAATCACCGCAGCAGCAGGGGCGAGCGACATCAGGTACACCGTGCGTTTGCTGGAAGCGAGGGTCAGCAGCATGAATTGCGCCAGCAGCCAGACGCAGAAAAACAGCAGGTAACGGTTTTGCAGCAACTGCTTGCGAAAGTGCCAGAGGCCCAGATACGTCAGCAGGTTCCAGGGCAAAAAGGCTTCGGGCAACTTGGCCAGGTAATAGTAGAAAGGTTCGTAGTGCCCGGCCTCGACAAACGAGCCGCTGAAGCGCCCGATACTGTTGGCCCACAGCACTTCACCCACTGCCGCAAGCCCGCCGCGCTGGTACAGCAGGGCCAGCCAGATCAGCAACGGGATCAGCCCGAGCAACGTCAGCAGTGCCGGGCGCAGCCAGTTTTTCAGGGTAAAACGCTTGTCGATCAGGCTTTCGCACAGCAGATAGGCAAAAATCACCACGCCTGGCAGCGCCAGTCCCAGCACGCCTTTGCTGAGCGTCGCAATGGCAATGCCGCAGGCAAACAACAGCCAACTACCGAGGGCAAAACGGGGTTGGCGGCTGGCGTGATAGAACGCCAACAGCGCCATCGTCACCCCCAGGGTGAGCAAGGCATCTTCACCCACCTGGCGGCTATTGCTCCAAAAACTGGCCATGGTGGCGAGCATGGCGGCGGCAGTCCAGGCGAGTGCTGTCGGGCGTGCGAGCTTGCGCAGCATGACGTACAGCAACAGCACACAGAATAAACCGGCAAAGGCCGACGCCAGCCGCACGCTCAAGGGCTCACCGCCAAACAGACGAATGGCTCCGGCATCCAGCCACAGACTCAAGGGTGGTTTTTCCAGAAAAGGTTCGCCGAGCAAAGAGGGGGTTACCCAGTCATTGCTCAGGTGCATCTCCATCGCAATGCCCGCCACCCGAGATTCGGTTGAGCCTTGTAACTGATGATTGCCCAGCGCAAAAAACAACAGCAAACAACCGAGCAGCACTAACAGCAGAGCGGGACGAGTCAGACGCATTGGGCTACCAGGCAGAAGTCGAGTAAAGAGTGCGCTGGAGTATAGGAGGCGAATGTTTAACAAATTGTGAAAAACGTGCGCGATAGCCAGAGGCTTGCGCCGATTTTTCAGCGCTCGCTGATCCAGGGTGCGCGACAACCCGAAGCCGTCGCCGCGCACTCTGAAAAGGTTCACAGGCTTTAGAACGTCGCTTTAACCTGCAACCCCGCGACCAGTGCATTGCCGCGGCTTTTGCCGTAGAACGCACCCGGTTCGATGATGTATTGCACGTCCGGACGCAGCAGCAACCATGGAGTCACTTGCGCCCCATAGTTGAGTTCCAGCAACTGCTCGCCGCTGTCGAGGTTGGCGATCATGTTGGCTTGCTCGGGGTTGGCTGCCGCAGCTTCTTGCACGTCCCGCGAACGTGAATTGAACACGGCGCGGCCATAAGCGAAGGCGATGCTGTCTTTCGGGCGGCTGGCAAACGGCTTTTGTTTGACCAGACCCACCGAGTACCAACGGTGCATGGCGGAGGTCGCCGCATTGCTGGTGGCGGCCTGGCCGAAGGCGCGCAATACGCTTTCGGGGTCTTGTTCATCGCGCCAGATCGCCTGGTCGACCAGTACGTAAGCGCCTGTGCGATTGTTGGTTTTTTCAGTGCTGCCAATTTTTGTGGTGTTGGAGGTGTCGTAGTACCAGCCCACTTTGTATTGGCCGTTGAGGAAGGCGTTGTTATTGAAGATCGCTTCCAGCGGCAGGATCGCGCCGGTGGTGCCGCGCGTGGTCATGCTGAACGCTTCGGAGGACCGGCTGTTGTACTCCGGGTTGACCTGGAACACGGCCGTTTGCAGGGTCAGCGACGGGTTGACGGTGTAACGCAATTCGCCGCCCCAGTGTGGCGTTGGGTAGTTGCTCCAGCCACTGCCATTGGACATGGTCAGCGGGTGCGCGCAGAAACCGGCGTTAACAAAACTGGTCAACAACGGCATGCCGCCAAAGTCATTGCCCATCGGCAAGAAACCGAGTTTGGTGGTCAGCGCAGGGCTAAACAGCGTGCGCTCATAGCTGAACTCGGACAGCCGCGTGTACTGGCCGCCATAGTTTTCCTGTACCGGCAAACGGTTGCCCACCAAGTCTTCGGAGGCGCTGTGGCCGCGGCGGTCGTTGACGGTGATTTGCACATACCCCGCGTCTGGGGTGTCGAGCAATTTGCTCAAGTCAAACTGGGCACCGACCCGTACTTGTTGTGAGTAACGCGTGCCGTGCTTGATCCCGCCATGCAGGTTGGAAAACGTTTCGGAGTTGTAATCGCCGGTCAGTTTGATGCCCTTGTCGGCCAGCTTCTGACGCTCGCCGCCCCAGTTGCCGGTCAAGGTCGAGCGGTTCATCAGGTCGTCGGTGGTGTCGGCCAGCGTGGCGGTGGAGGTCAGGGCCAAGAGAGACAAGCCGCTGCACAGGCTGGAGGTCAGCAGGGCGCGGGAAGAGAAAAACATCTGGAAAGTGCTCCTTCGTAGGCAGTGTCGCAGAGCAGGGGAGCGACACGATGTCGCACAGTATGAACTAGTTAGTTCATAAAATTAATATTTTGTCATATGTGTCCACATGGCGAGTACAGGCCAGGCGACTCGATCACGGCCATGTCCAGTAATCATTTTTCTCTTGTTTAAAGGGGGCCACTCGCGAATCTTGCCACCCCTCTTTTTTGCGTATTCCCAGGTAATAGACTCTGATGAGCAGCGGCAAACCCATGACCGAAGCCCAGGCTTTGTGCGCAAACCTTAGGCGTGGCCGACTGGAGGTTGAAGTCAATGCATCGACGTTTGATCCACAGGCGCTGTTCAGTTTTGCTGAACGGCGTAACCCCAAGCGCGCCTTTCTGTTCGTTTCGCGCGTGCTGGGTCGGCACATTCCGGCCCGTCCGTCGCTGATGGCCGAAAGCTTCAATGCGCTGGCCGCTAAAATTCCAACCGACTTGCCCGGCCCCGTGCTCGTGATTGGCATGGCTGAAACGGCCATTGGCCTGGGCGCTGGCGTGCACCGCGCACTCAGTCAGACCCGCAATGACTGCGTGTATCTGTGCAGCACCCGTCACCCCACGGGCAGCGAGTTGCTTGCCCGTTTTGAAGAAACACACAGCCATGCCAGCACGCATTTGCTGCACGTGCCGCAGGACACTCGTACCCGCGAATGGCTGTTCAAGGCCCGTTCGTTGGTGCTGGTGGATGATGAAGCATCGACCGGCAATACCTTTATTAATGTCTCCAAAGCCTTGGCCGAGGCGGGCCTTGTTTCGATTGAGCGCATTGTCACAGCGACGCTGACAGACTGGTCCCAAGACGCGGTGCACACGGCGCTGGGCGATCACGTCAGCAGCGTCTCATTGCTTGAGGGGAGCTACACCTTCACCGAAGACCTCAGCGCCGACCTGCCCGATATGCCCCACGTGGGGAGCGTTGCCCAAGGCGACTGGCCGTTAGACCCCCTTCGTGACTGGGGGCGCATGGGGGTGTGCGAACACCGTGACACGCTGGCCCCAGGCTTGCAGGTGCAGCCCGGTGAACGGGTCGTGGTGGTGGGCACTGGCGAGTTTGTCTGGCCCCCGTTTTTGCTGGCCGAACGCTTGGAGCACGCCGGGGCCGATGTGCATTTCAGCGCCACCAGCCGCTCGCCCATTGCCGTGGGGCATGCCATCGAACATGCGCTGTCGTTCAGCGATAACTATGGTCTGGGGATCCCGAACTTCCTGTACAACGTCGCTCCCGGCCAGTTTGACCGCGTGCTGATTTGCAGCGAAACCCCGGCTGCTGCACTTGATCCGGCGTTGCTCAGTGCGTTGAATGCGCAGGTCATCGGCCATGACCACTAATCGTGCGCTGGTGTTCGTTGACCTCGACGACACGCTGTTTCAAACCGCCCGAAAAATGGGCGATGAGCCTCGTTATACCGCCACTCTGGATGTGGACGGCCAGCCCAATGGTTTTATGAGCGCCTCGCAGAAAAGCGTTGTCGAGTGGCTGCTGGCCACCGCTGACGTTGTGCCCGTGACGGCCCGCAGCGTTGAGGCCTATCAGCGAGTGCAGTTGCCGTTTGTGCACGGCGCTGTGTGTGCTCACGGCGGGGTCATCCTCAAGGCTGACGGCTCGCTGGACCGCGACTGGCAGGCACGCATGTGCAACGCGCTGGCGCATGAGCAGAACCGTCTTCGTCGTCTAAGCGAACACACGCTGGCCATTGGCGCCGAACTGGGTTTCTCGCTACGCGGGTGGGTGGTTGAAGAACAAGGACTGGCCCATTACGTGGTCACCAAGCACAACAACGCAACCGATCAGGTGCTGCTCCGTGTGCTGGCCGAGGTCAAGGCAAGGGGGTTGCTCGACGGGCTGTACGTTCACGGCAACGGCAACAATCTGGCGTTCCTGCCGCTGGCGCTGCAAAAGCGTGAAGCGGTGCGCGAGTGGATTCGCCGCGACCAGGCGCTTAATGGCAAACGCCCGTTGCTCGGTTTTGGTGACAGCTTGTCGGACCTGGGCTTTATGGCCGAGTGCGACTGGTGGGGCACGCCCAAGCACGGCCAGTTGGCCAGCCATGTGTTGGCGAGTGTTGATCATGAATAAGGCATTTGCAGCGCTGAATACTCTCGGCAGCGGCAGTTACGGCGCCGATGATGTGCACTTTTTACTGCGCGTCTTGGCAATTGAAACCACCGATGTGCAGCAAAGTGTGGAGGAAAAAGAGCGGCTGATTCAGACCCGCCAGCGTCATTACTCCGAAATGATCAGCCAGGAGCATCCGCCCTCCAATCCCCACAAAGCCCTGTATCAACAGGCGCTGGCGCGAAACGGTGCGCGCATGGCGGCCGATGTTCAGGCGTTGGCCCTCGCACTGCATGAGCGTTATAACGGGGCATCGATTGCGTTGGTATCGTTTGTGCGCGCCGGGCTGCCGTTGGGTGTTTTGCTGCGTCGGGCGCTGGTTGAGCGGGGGCGTAATGTCCGGCATTACGGGATCAGCATTATTCGTGACCGTGGAATCGACAACGTGGCCCTCGAAGCTATCATCAAGGCCCACGGTGCCGAGAACATTGTGTTTGTTGATGGCTGGACCGGTAAAGGCGCGATCAGCGGGCAGATTCGCGACAGCTTGGCGGGCGACTCGCGTTTTCCATCCGAGCCGCGTCTGGTGGTGTTGGCCGACCCTTGTGGGCGTGCCTGGCTGGCGGCATCGGCCGAAGACTGGTTGATCCCATCAGGTATTTTGGGGGCGACGGTGTCAGGTCTGGTATCACGCTCAATCTGGCCACTTGAGCCCGGTTTGCACGGGTGCGTGGTGTATGACCACTTGGCTGCGCATGACGAGACCATGAACTTTATCCACAGCATCGAAATCGAGCGTGCCCACTTACCGCCGCAGGTCGCGGCACACCCCTGGACGCCGACACAGGCCTTGGCATTGCAGCAGCGAGCCGAGGCGGCGGTCGAACGTGTCTCGACGCGCTTTTCGGTGTCCAGCCCCAATCGGGTCAAACCCGGTATTGCCGAGGCCACCCGTGCGGTGATGCGCCGCGTGCCCGACCACGTGTTGGTGCGCAGTCGTGCGGATCAGAACGTCCAACTGCTGATGCACCTGAGCCGTCAGGCCAATATCGAGGTCGAAGAAGTCGGCGACGAACTGGGACCGTATCGCGCTGTGACTGTGATCAGGAGTGTTCGCTGATGATCAGGCATTCCGCTTATGCCCTGGGCGCTACGCTTTACATGCCGGCGACCCGTGCTGACATTTTGGAGGTGGTGTACGGCGAGAAAATCCAGGGTTTGCGTTCGCTGGTGGTGTGCCTTGAAGACGCAGTGGCCGTCACCGATGTGCAGCAGGCGCTGAGCAATCTCAGAAACCTCTTGTTGGCGATTGATGCACGCGGTGGCAGAGCGTCCGGCGGTCCGATTCTGTTTGTCCGGCCGCGTGACTCAGCGATGGCAGCGGTGCTCAATGAATGGTCATTGATGCGTTATGTCGATGGTTTTGTCGTACCCAAGCTCAGCCTGCACAACATCAGCGAGTGGCAACAGGCCGTTACCCGCAGCGATTTGATGCTGATGCCCACTCTTGAAACCCTTGAGGTGTTTGATTCGGGCGCCATGATTGAGTTGCGCAGTGCCCTGCTGGAGCAACTGCCGGGGCGAATAATCGCCTTGCGCATTGGCGGTAATGATCTGATGAGTTGCCTGAGCTTGCGCCGTACCCCGACGATGACGCTGTACAACACGCCCATGAATTACGTGATTTCGATGTTATGCGCGATCATGGGCTCTGCGGGCTTTGCCCTGACCGCGCCGGTGTTCGAACAGCTCAATGCGCCGCAACTGCTGGAGCAGGAACTGGCGTTGGATATTGCCCACGGGCTTATAGGTAAAACCGCGATACATCCGTCGCAAATTGCAGTTATCCACAGGGCGTTGCAAGTCCCCCTTGAAGATCTCAACAGTGCACGTCAAATACTCAGTGAGACGGCGCCTGCGGTGTTCAAATTCAACGACGCCATGTGTGAACCCGCGACCCATTACAAATGGGCGCAAATGATTATTGAACGAGCGCATTGGCAAGGGGTTCGCTCCGAAATAGCCAGCTCGATGGACACTTTTGGAGGCAGCCAGCGATTGGCTGAAGTAGTCGGTTGAATGAAGTTTTGAATACACCAGAGAAGGGCAAACCGGTCCTGTCGGCTTTCGATTTTGATGGCACGCTGACCTATCACGACAGTTTTGTCCCCTTCTTGCGCTTTGCCTTTGGCAATCGACTGTTCGCAATGCGTTTGTTGCGGATGATCCCGTCAACCGCTTCTTATTTGCTGGGCAGGATCAGCCGAAACGATTTGAAAGAAAAGCTGATTACGGTCTACCTCACGGGAGCCAAGGAAGCGTGGGTCGCAGAGCGTGCCGACGCATTTTGTGACGCTTCGTTCCAGCGGTTGATGCGACCTTTGGGCTTACTATCGGTCGCCGATCAGCTGGAGCAAAAAGCAATCGTGACCATCTGTTCGGCATCGCCTGAGCTGGTGCTCAGGCCTTTTGCTGAAAAGCTGGGCATCGGGCTCATCGGTACGCGCCTGCAATCGGTTGATGGCGTACTCACCGGCGAAATTGACGGCACCAACTGTCGATGCGAACAGAAAGTCCTCCGGCTAGAGGCGCAGTACGGTCCTTTGGACCAATACACATTGCGCGCCTGGGGCGACACCCGGGGTGATGAACAGATGCTGGGTGCCGCACAAGAACCCCATTGGCGCGAGTTTCATGCACTGTGGCGCCGCAAGCGCCCCTTGGATGTGTGTTTGCGTGATCCGTTGTAAGCCTGGCGCAAGCAAAGCAGGTCAATAATTAGCAATCACTTACGGCACCTCGTGCCTCCGTGCAAACAAGGAGACACTACATGGCTATTGGGCTGTCCCAGATTCAAACTGTTTTCCTGGATAAAAAAGCCGGAACCGGTCTTGAAACAAACCGTTTGGGCCTGACAGCCAATGCCAGGAATGTATCCTCCTTGACCCTCGATGCTGTACAGGCGTTGTACGCATGACCACGCTAACGCCGGGTGCAAACACTGCCGTTAATCCAGGCGCCTTGAGCGTGACTGTCAGCTACAGCCCTGTGGCGGGTGCCGACCTGGACGTTTCGGCGTTCCTGCTGAGCGAGTCGGGCAAGGTGCGTGGCGACAACGACCTGTGTTTCTTCGGCCAGCAGAGTGTCAGCCATGGCGCCGTGAAGCTGGTTGAGTCTGCACCCGGCCGTGCAGTGTTCAGTCTCAACCTTGAGGCGATTGATACGGCCATCGAAAAAGTCGCATTGACGGCGACCATTTACGAAAACAAAGCCCAATTCTCTTCATTCGCCCCGCTCAATGTCGCGGTGACCGGAGGCATTGAAGCGCCGATCCCGACGCAAGGCATGCAGGAAACCGCGCTGATCCTCGGTGAGTTCTATCGCCGTCAGGGCGTATGGAAATTTCGCTGCGTCGCACAAGGATTTGCCGGTGGCCTGGCGCCGTTGGCCGAACACTTCGGCGTTGAAATTGCCGCCGCCGCTCCCGCAGCGAATCCAGTTCCCGCCGTCGCGCCAACGCCCTCTGTCAATTTGTCGAAGGTCACTCTCGACAAGCAGCGCCCGACTATCAGCCTCGATAAAAAAGACGGCGATTTCGGCGAGATTAAAATCAACCTCAACTGGAACCGTGCTGCGCAGAAGAGCAGTGGTGGGTTCTTTGCTTCGCTGCTCGGCAAGTCAGGTGGTATCGATTTGGATGTGGGTTGCCTGTACGAAATGGAAAACGGCCGCAAGGGCGCAGTCCAGGCTTTGGGCAACGCGTTTGGCGATTTTGGTGACGCGCCGTTCATTCAATTGATGGGCGATGACCGGACCGGGTCGGTGAGTGACGGCGAGTGGCTGCGGGTCAATGGCAAGGAGTGGCGCAAAATACGCCGGGTATTGGTGTACGCGTACATTTACGAAGGTGCGCCGAACTGGCAAGCCACTGACGGCGTTATCACGCTGTACATCCCGGGCGAGCCGCCGATTGAAGTGCGCCTGAGCGAAGAGGGCGGCAACAAGGGCATGTGCGCCATCGCCTTGCTCGAAAACGTCGGCGGCAGCGTCAAGGTGAATCGCAAGGTTGAGTTCTTCAAGGGGCACTCGGACATGGACAAGGCCTTTGGCTGGGGTATGCGCTGGGCTGCGGGGTCCAAGTAAACACGGTGTAAAAAAGAAGAGGCTGCTCGCCTGCAGGTGCATGTTTGTTGTGCCATCGTCAGTGCGGACGGCAACTTCGACGAAAGTGAGCGGGCTGCTTGCCGCGCTATGTGTAATGAGCTGGGGCTAAGCCCTGGCGATTTTGATCTCTGAGGGCATCATGGAAAACACGGCAATTGGCTTTCCGCCAACGACCATCGCTGTATTTGTGGCTCTGGCGGTCATTGCTCTGGCAATCGACCTGTTCACCCACAAAAGCGATAAACCGGTCACTTTGACCAACGCGGCCATCTGGTCGATTTTTTGGGTGCTGATCTCGCTCGCCTTTGCAGGCTATCTGTACTACGCGCATGGCCCAAGTGTGGCCAGCCTGTTTGTCACCGGTTATGCGCTGGAAAAAGTCCTTAGCGTCGACAACTTGTTCGTGTTCATGGCGATCTTTGCCTGGTTCAAGATCCCGGATGTGCTGCGTCACCGCGTGCTGTACTGGGGCATCATCGGCGCCATCGTATTCCGCTTGATCTTTGTGGCCATCGGTACTGGCCTGCTGGCGTTTGGCCCATGGGTCGAGGTGCTGTTTGCAGTGATCGTCGCCTGGACTGCGATCATGATGTTGCGCGGCAACGAAGAAGATAAAGACGAGGATTACTCAAAGCACATCGCCTATCGGTTTGCGAAAAAGCTGTTTCCGGTTTGGCCAAAGCTGCACGGACATCACTTTTTTGTCTCGCGCAAAGAGCTTGAAACAGAGATCACCAAACCTGAAAACAAAGGCATGACGCTGGTCGGAAAAGGCGCCTTGTTCGCGACCCCGCTGTTTCTGTGCGTGGTGGTGGTTGAAGTGTCCGACATCCTGTTTGCCTTCGACTCCGTGCCCGCCGTTATTGCCGTGAGCCGTGAACCGTTGATTGTGTACTCGGCCATGATGTTTGCGATTCTCGGCCTGCGGACCATGTACTTCGTACTCGAAGCCCTTAAGCGCTACTTGGTGCACCTGGAAAAATCGGTGGTCGCGTTGTTGTTCTTTATCGCTGCCAAGCTGGCGCTGAATGCAACCAACCACCTGTTTGGCCATGGCATCAGCATTGAGCCAAACACCAGCCTGTTGGTGGTGTTGGTGGTATTGGCCATCGGTATCGTGGCCAGCGTTATTTTCCCAGGTAAAGAAGAGCCATCGGACGTCAAAAAAGACACGAATGCTTGATCACGCGTTAGTAGGGAAGTGACTGATGGCACTTCCCCGTTCTAAAGACAACAACCAGGAGGCAAACAGTTAAATCGCGCGTTATGGCGTGGCAGAACGCTACGGCCTGACATTTTAATCGGCACCCATTTAACTATTCATATAAGGGTTCATGAACATGGCAGTAAGTTTGAGTAAAGGCGGCAACGTCTCCTTGACCAAAGAAGCGCCGGGTCTGACAGAAGTGATTGTCGGTCTGGGTTGGGATCCGCGTGTAACGGATGGAGCCGAGTTCGATCTGGATGCCTCGGTGTTTATTGTTGGCGAGAGCGGCAAAGTGCTGAATGACGGCAGTTTTGTGTTCTACAACAACAAAACTTCACCGGACGGCAACGTCGTGCACCAGGGCGACAACCGCTCGGGCGCAGGCGAGGGTGACGATGAGCAAGTCAACGTCAACCTCGCGGGCTTTGCTCCTGAAACCAAACGGCTGGTGTTTGCGGTGACCATCCACGAAGCGGACAGTCGCAAGCAAAGCTTTGGTCAGGTCTCAAATGCTTACATGCGTGTCGTGAACAAGGCAGACGGCAAAGAGCTGGCGCGCTTTGACCTGAGTGAAGATGCTTCAACTGAAACCGCCATGATCTTCGGCGAGCTGTACAGCCACAATGGCGAGTGGAAGTTCAAGGCCATCGGCCAAGGCTTTGCGGGTGGCCTGGGTCCGCTGGCTAAAGATTACGGCGTAAACCTGGGGTAAGCCCCCGGCGTCAATGAAAAGGCCCTCCCCGGTGTTATCGGGGAGGGCCTTTTTTTGGGCTTCAATTCAAGTGTCGGAGCGGGCACAAATCACTTAAGTGAACAGCATTGCGCTCCGACGGGGGATCAATCAAAAGCTCAGTTGCCATTGCCCCATCAGCCCATGATTGCGGCTGTTGCTGCCAATATCACCGGTGTAGCCCACGGCCAGTGTTTGATGAGCAGAAACGCCGATATCAAGGCCCGCTTCCAGCACCAGACTGTCACGATCCAGTGCAGTACCCTCGACACTGAACGCGCTGCCGCCCAGCACAAAAGCCTGCTGAATCGAGCTGCTGACATCGCCATAGGTGTGTTTCCAGCCTGCGCTCAGGCGTGGGGTGAGGCTAATGCCGTTTTCCAACTGACTCAGGTGCGCCAGCCGAATACCCAGCGTGCTGTTGAAGTTGTCTTGCGTTTGCGCGTCGACCTGCAAGGCCGCAGCGCCGCCTTTTTCGGTGTAACGATCACGGTGATAACGCTGATAACCGAGGTTGGCAAACGGCTCGGCACTCACGCGGCCGCTGCCCATGGCATAGCCCAGTTCAGCAAAGGCTTGCTGGCTGTTGGCGTGGTAGTCGCCCTTGGGTTGATCGGCAAAGCTGTTAAATGCCACGCTGCGTTTAGTGTCGCCGTTATGCCCGCTGTAGGCCGCGCCCAGACGTAATGCCAGTGGGCCGCTTTGGCGAATGGCATACGCGCCCGCGTGCCAGCTGTTGACGGTGCCATCCATGCCGCTGCTGTCCACATCGGTTTTCGAATAGCCCCCGAGCATGCCCATGCGCCAGTCTTGTGTCAGTGCCCAATCGGCGCCCAGCAAACCGCCCTTGGTGCGCTGAGTCAGGTCACTGCTGCCGTGGTCACCGTCCAGTCGTCCATAACTGCCCAGGCCTTGCAGCCAGAGTCGACCCTGAGCGTTTGGGTCATTGAGGTTACGCAGCCCGGCCGGGACACCGGTGGCGGCGAGTACCGGCGTATTACGAATGTCTGCCGCGACCTGTAAACCTGCCCCGGCACCCAGCGATTGCATGGCCGCCAACATACTGCTGCCCACTTGCTGAGTGGCGGCCAGGGTTGCGCGGCTCAAGCCTGCGTTGCCGCTGCCCGCCAGTTGCTCGATGGCCGCGCCCGCTGTTTGGGTATTGGTGTTGAGCAGTGCGTTGTACAACGCATTACCAGCCTTGAGCTGGCTCAGGCCACGGGCAGCGCTGCCGCCGTTGGCGCTGGTGGCGTAGTCGGCAAACGCCACGTCATTGCGTGCATACGTCAGCTCGACGCTGGTCGGTTTGTAGCTGAGCGTCGGGGTGAGGAACGCGTAATCACTGGTCACCGTGCCAAAGGTGCCATTGATAGAGCCTGCGTTCAGCACGGTGTATTGGCTCAGCCATGGGTAAGTGCCGCTGCCGGCATTGATTGCCAAGGTGGCGCCATTCAGCGTGGCAGTGCCGCCGACCTGCACCGGGGCGCTGCTGCCATCGGCATTCACGCCATACGCCAGGGTGGCGCCGCTGCTGAAGGTCAGGTCATGGTTGATGGTTGCGGTGCCCAGTTGCGAGTTGGTTTGCAGCGTACCGTTGACCAGCAAGTTGCCGACGCTGCCGCCGCCTGCGTAAACACCGCCATTATCGACCGTCATGGTGCCGATAATGGCGCCTTGGTTGATCAGACGCGCGCCGCTGAAAATCTCGCCGCCGTCGCTGAAGTCGTTCTGGCTGGTGAGTGTCCAACTGCCGGACTTCACGTCCAGCCATTCAAAGTTCTGGCTGTTACCGAAGCTGCCACCGGCCGGGTCATCGAAAATCACCCGGTCATCACCGCTGCCGCCGTCAACCAGACCGTTGAAGCGGCTGGCACTGCCCAGTGTCAGCGTGTCATTGCCGCCACCCAGATCCAGCGCCAGGCCGTTGCTACCGCTGATCAAACCGTTGTTGATCACCACATCGTCGAACGCGCCCACGAACTTCACGCCAAAACCGTCCAGCCCCTGAATGGTGCCGTTGTTCACCAGCGTGGTGGCGGCGACGCCTGGGCCATCGCTGCCGTCATCCACCAGCACGGCATTGTTGGCGCCACTGACCAGCGCGCCCTTGGCGTTAAAGACGTAGCCGCCGCCCAGTGCAATACCTTCACTGCCGTTGGCAAAGCCGTTTTTGTCGACGCCACCGGCGCCCGTGCCCTGAATCACCCCGTAGTTTTCAATATGGGCGATGAAATCGATGTCGACGCCATCGCCATCACCGTTGGGCTTGAGCCCGGAGTAGGCGCCCGTGATGGTGCCGTAGTTGATCACCGTGCCGTCGCCGTCCGAGCCGAAGCCTGAGCCGTTGCGCCCGGTCACTTCGCCATAGTTGAGCAGGGACGCGCCCAAGTCCGTGGTGATGCCGTGGCGCCCGCCAGAAATGATGCCGTAGTTAGTCACCGTGACCCCGGTCGCCGAGTCGATATCGACACCGTCGTACTTGGTGCTGTCGGACACGGCATCGCCTGAAGAAATCTCGCCGTAGTTGATAATCGTGGCGTTGGAGCCGGTCTTGATACCGTCGTTGAAGTCGCCGCGAATCAACCCGCCGAGCCGGTTGATCAGCGTGGTTTTGACCCCCTCGCTGCGCACCGAATCGAGGTCGATGGCCTGACCGCCGTTGGTGGAGCGAATGGTCCCGCTGTTATCAATCAGCACGCTGCCGCTGGTGAAGTTGGTGTCGATGCGCAGCGCATCGTTATCACCCTGAATCGTCCCGCCGCTGCGGTTGAAAATACTGTAGTTACGCGCTGTGCTTGCGCTGCCGCTGCTGTCTATCGCACGCCCGCCCGTTGAAATCAGACTGCCTGCGTTGTCGATCACCACGCCTGTCGCACTGGTTGCATCCTTGAGCGTGACCGCCACCTTGGCGGTGGTCAGGCTACCGTCTGGATTGACCGTCAGCGTATCGCTGGCGTTCAGATTAAGGCCGCTGGTGCTGGGAGAACTCAGCACAGTGTCTTTGGCGATGGCCAATGAGCTAAAGCCGCTTGCACTCAATAGCGCAATCGCGAGCGCAAGGCGCTGGGGTGAGGCGGGCATGACGGACGACCTTTTTTGTAATAACCGGGCTGCCTTGTATAGCGGTTAGTTTTTACAAAATGATGTATCCGGATACCGCATTCGCTACCTTGTAGCCGCTACCGCAGGCTGCGATAAGGGCCGAAGGACCTTCGTTTTTGGGGCGCTGCGCCTTCACGTGTGAGCCGCCTCCGTGTCTCCTTAGCGCTTACACGGTATAGCTGTCAAAGAGAGTGGCTAAACGTGTGAAGTTGTATTTTTTGCTTAAGTACTGTAAGCGCCTGCCAAAGTCACCTTGCGTGACTCAGGCAGATACCCACTGATGTGGAAGTAACTGCTCAATCTCACTCGCTCGTTGCGTCGGCAGTCGCGTCAGCACATCTTTGAGATAAGCATACGGATCATGCCCATTCATACGCGCCGACTGAATTAGGCTCATGATCGCAGCCGCCCGTTTACCGCTGCGAAGCGATCCGGCAAACAACCAGTTGGAACGTCCAAGCGCCCACGGGCGGATCTGATTTTCGACCGGATTATTGTCTATGGGCACAGCCCCATCTTCCAGGTAGCGCGTCAGCGCTATCCAGCGTTTAAGGCTGTAATCCAAGGCTTTGGCCGTTGCTGATCCGTTGGGCACAAGATCGCGATGAGTCAGCATCCACTCGTGCAGTGCTTTCGCTAACGGCGCGGCTTTTTCCTGCCGTATTCGGCGGCGATCTTCATCACTCATCTCTCGCGTCTGACGCTCAATTTCGTACAAGCCGCCAATTGAGTGCAGTGCCTGTTCGGCTAACTGGCTTTTATTGGCCACGTGCAGATCGAAAAACTTGCGGCGCGCATGGGCCATGCAGCCGATTTCGATCATGCCTTTCTCGAAGCCGGCTTTGTAGCCAGCAAAGTCATCGCACACCAGCTTGCCGTTCCATGTACCGAGGAAATTACGCGCGTGCTCACCCGCACGGCTCGGGCTGAAGTCATAAACCACCGCCTTAAGCGCCGAGAACGGCGTAGTGCAGTAAGCCCAGACATACGCGCGATGTGTTTTCTTCTCGCCGGGCGCAAGCATCTGCACCGGCGTCTCGTCGGCGTGGACAACTCGTTGCGCTAAAACTGCTTCTCGCAAGGCATCGACCAGTGCCTGAAGCTGTACACCGGTCTGTCCAACCCATTGGGCCAGTGTTGAACGTGGGATCGCTAAACCGGCACGTCCAAAGATTTTCTCCTGCCGGTATAACGGCAAGTGGTCAGCGAACTTCGCCACCATCACATGAGCCAGCAGGCCTGCGGTCGGAATACCTTTGTCGATCACTTGGGCCGGAACTGGCGCCTGGATCAGTGTTTCGCACTGGCGGCAGGCCCACTTGCCACGCACATGTTGCTCGACGGTGAACACGCCCGGCGTGTAATCCAACTTCTCGCTCACGTCCTCGCCGATGCGCTGAAGCTGGCAGCCGCAAGAGCACTGCGTGTTTTCCGGTTCGTGATGAATCACGGTGCGTGGAAACTGCGCTGGCAGCGGTGCACGCTTGGGTTTTTGACGTGTTTGCTCTTGAGCCGGGGCTCGCAGGAGTGCGCTCAATTCGGCGTCGATAGCCTCAAGATCAGTATTGAGCAAGTCGTCGAGCAAGTTGCCTTGCTCCGGGCTGATCTGCTCACTGCGCTTGGCAAACCGGTGTCGCTTGAGGACGGCGATTTCATGAGTCAGCTGTTCGATGAGGGTCTGATCGTGATGGATCTTCCTGCCCATGGTGTCGACCTTCGACATCAACTGCGCGGCTAAAGCACGCAGCTGGTCGGGGGACATTTGGTCGAGGTCGGGTAAGGAATTCATGCCTTGGATTTTACCAAAGCAAACCACCTAAGGCAGCAGGCTCTGAATTTAATGACCGATTTTTAAAGGATCGTAATTACACCGCCAACGCCAACACGCTGCCAAGGCAGGCCGAGCACCAAGGCCTGAAGTTGTTCGGCATCCAGCTCCAACTCGCTACCTTGTCGAATGCCTGGCCAGTGGAACTTGCCTTGATTCAACCGTCGTGCGGCTAACCAAACACCGAGCCCGTCGTGAACCAGGACTTTCATGCGAGTAGCGCGACGATTGGCAAACAGATAAGCGCAGTGCGGCTTCGCCGCACCGAAAACCGCAATCACCCTCGCCAAAGCCGTCTCGGTGCCAGCACGCATATCCATGGGCTCGGTGGCAAGCCAGATGCTGTCGATGCGGATCATAGGGCAAATCCACGGACAAACAGAGCGCAGCCCTCAGGGTCGGAAGCAGGCCATTTCACGGTGATGGTTTGCTCGCCAAATGGCAGTTCAATAAGCGCCGACGTTTGAGCCTTTGGCTTGGGATTGACCGGCGTGAGGTTCACGGGAACAAACGCTGGCAGCACGACTGCCTGCTGATCACGAAAAAGCGGTAACCAGCGGCGCACGACATTAGCGTTGATGCCGTGACTCATTGCGATGGCCGCCACGGAAACGCCGGGCTGTTGGCATTCTTGAACCACTTGGGCTTTAAAGGATTTTGAGTAGGACTTACGTTCACGCATGGCGATCCTGATATTAAGGGTAATTGCGTCCGCTTAAATTACGCGGACACAATCGACCTTAATGCTGGGATTCGGTAGGTGTGTTTGCCGGCCCCTTACTAAGTACTAACTGCGCAACTATTTGCGCAGTTAAATAAAGATTTATCTGTGGATAACGCGCTATAGGCTATAGCAGTAGAGGGTTGTAGAGCGGTGCGCAAGAAGTTGCGCAGCAGTGCGCAACTTCTTGCGCATTTTTAGCTGTTATTGAGTGCTATTGGGGTGTCACTGAACTTTCTGTAAGCGTGCAGCCCTTGGTTTATAAGGTTTTGATTTAAGTTGGCATAACTCTTGAACTCTTGTTGGCGTACTGCAGCGTTTTTGTTTGCAGCGTTATCACATTTTTTGTGCAAGGAGAGCTTCAATGGCTACGCCAGCGTATATGTCCGTTACCGGTGAGAAACAGGGCCTGATCACGAAGGGTGCATTCACTGCAGAGTCAGTGGGTAACAGCTATCAGGAAGGCCACGAAGACCAGTTCATGGTTCAGGGCTTCAGCCACGAAATGATCATTCCACGTGATCCTCAGTCGGGTCAGCCTACCGGTCAGCGTAT
This sequence comes from Pseudomonas sp. CCC3.1, assembly GCF_034347405.1. Lineage (NCBI taxonomy): Bacteria > Pseudomonadati > Pseudomonadota > Gammaproteobacteria > Pseudomonadales > Pseudomonadaceae > Pseudomonas > Pseudomonas sp. CCC3.1. The sequence continues at coordinate 4,472,607 of NZ_CP133778.1, read as the reverse complement.
TCACAAACCTCTGTGCATCACTAAGGTTTTTGACAAGTCTTCGCCTTTGTTGCTTGCAGCATTGACGAGTGGTGAGCGTATGAGCGAAGTTGTCATTCAGTGGTTTCGGACTTCGTCTACCGGCACACAAGAGCATTACTACACCACGAAACTTGAAGACGCGATCATCGTCGACATCAAGGACTATATGCACAACTGTCAGGATCCGGCAAACAGCCACTTCACTCATCTGCAAGACGTGCAGTTCACTTATCGAAAAATCACTTGGACCCACGAAGTTGGTGGTACTTCAGGCTCTGATGACTGGCGCAAGGAAACTGCTGTTTAAGATCCACATACTCACAACACTTCATCGGCCCGCTTATGCGGGCTGATGCCGTTCACGGAGGGCATTGTATGGTTGAGCGTGAAGGTTTGTTGTCGGCAGGTTTTCCTCCCGAACTCGATTGGCAAGGGGGCAGCGGTTTATTACTGGATGCCGTTCGCTTGACCAGCCTGTCTCAGCATCTGGACCAATGGACCCATCCCTGGGTGTTTGAGCACCTGTACACAGGTCCGCAAATGGCCGGTCTTGAAGACGTGTCGCCGCGTGTGATGAACGTCGAAGACCCGCAACACCCGGTGCTGCAACAGTTCTTGGCCAAGGCCGATGAAGAGTGGGGCTACTTGCTGTTCCGCGATGGCCCGTGGCAGTCCTTGGTTGAACACCTGCGCTGGCTGAGCGTGGTGCGCATGCCTCACGAGCAGAAAGTTTTTTTGCGCGTGGCCGACCCTTCGGTGATGCATGCATTGTTCAACCTCGCGATCGAGGCGCGTGATCCCACCCTGTTTGGCCCTTGCCATCACATTTTGATCGCTGACGGCGCACGTGATAGTTGGCATCTTTTACAGCGCCCTGGCCCTGCGCCAGTTGCCCAATATGCCGCGCCTTACCTGCTCTCGACGCAAGAGGCGAGCGCGTTGGATGACGTGAGTTTTCGCAACGTGGTGCTGCGCCTCGACCAGCATCTGCGCCACTATTTTCCCGCGTACCAGGCCAACCTCTCGGTGACCCAGCGTTGGGCGCAGATGCAGGCACTGGCGACCTCGGCGTACGACCGTGGTTTTAACAGCGAACTCGACATCACGCTCTACGCCAACATCCATGGCTACTTGGGTGAGGACGCCCTGCAACACCATCCCGATCTTCAGCACCTCCTGATCACAGCCTCGTCGCTCACTCCAGCGCAACGCGTCGAGAAAGCGGCAGAAATCGCCCGATGCCGAGCCCTGCACCTGCGAGAGCCCTACTAATGTCGACTGTCTTCAGGCCCAAAAACCCCAACAACGTCAACCTCTCACGAGACGATGCGCGAAACAGCATGGGCACCTGCCCATTGATGAAAACCACCGTGCAACTGATCCCGCTGCGTTACGGGATGGTCGATAACCCAGCGCTGGACCCCTCGGGCGAAATTCCGATGCCCTACAGCCTTGGCGCTCGGCCACTAGGGATACGCCTGCTGCGCGATGGCTGGTTGTACGTGATTGAAAGTCGCAGTGGCACCTTGTCGGAGTACCGCATTGACGACGGGCTGGTCAGCGCCATGCTGTGGCAGGGGCTGGCGGTATTTGATGACGACCGCGACGAGCCGATCTACGAGCCGAACCTGATTTTCCTCAAAACCAGTACCTTGTACGTCGCTTACACCGAAGTGCCGTGGACCGCGAAAAAGTGCCAGCAAGTGCTGAATTCGCCTTCCGAGCGTAACCACTTCATGCAAGCGGTTGATCTGCGCAAGGCCAACTGCGACACCGGCGGGCCGCACTTGCTGACCCCGGACATGGCCGAGCATTGGCTGGCTGAAGTGGCGACCGAGAAGATCGAGGCGCAGCAGCAGGCACCCGCAACAACCCTGGCTGAACATGCCCAACACACGCAACAACGTCTGGACATCGAACTGCCCGAGCACGAGCGTAAGCCGTATCTGTGGGAAAAACCTGCGCGCTTCAATGAAATCTCCATGAACCGCCTGACCGGTTGCATTCATCCTCAGTACCGCCATGACGTGCTGTACCTGGTGCTGGACGACACGCTGGGCGTGCTGCGCGACCTGGCCAATTATCAGGATGAGGTCGTGGGTTGGATCGACGACTGGAGCAATGGCGGGCCGAAAAAGGGCAATAACGAGCGCGACTATTTACTGGCGTGTTACATCGAATCCCTGAGCCAGCTCAATGCGCCGAATGTTCATACGCTGCTCGGTGACAGCTCTGACCCGGCGCAAAAAGCCCTGCTCGATGATTTGCTGTGCATGGCTGAGCCGCAGCAAGGGGTGACGGGCGCGGCGATCATTGAGTACCTCGAAAAGGGCGGCTTGATGACCCCGCCTGCGGGGAGCCCGGTGCCGGATGAGTTGGAGGTGCTGCGCCAGCGGGCGCAAATGCTGGCCAATGAGGAGCGTTTGAAAGGCGCTGGCGTGGCTTCGGGGGCACGAAGCGCTGCTGAAGACGTCGATCGCCGTTTCTACACGCGCGAGCATTTTCAGGTGTCCCCGGCGGCGTTTGTCGACCAGCATTTCGAAACACTGATTAGCCTGGGCAAGCATCGATTCAACCAAGTGGATGATGTGTTGTACGGCGCGAAATTTGGGCAGCACGGCGTCAATGAATTGATCGACCGCGAAGCGATGGATCGTGAACTGTTTGCTCATCGTGCCGGGCTTGCACGCTGGAACCGCCAACTCGACCTCATCACTGCCGACCGCACAGACTTGATCTGCTCCGGCGCGTTTCACAAAGCCGCTTGGTACTTTGATCCGATGGACATCGGGCAGACGGGGCATGCCTTTACCCTCGAATACGCCTGCCTAAAAGACATTTGCCGCAGCGACGATGCCTGTGACCAACTGCTGGCTTATTGCGAGCGCGAGCCGCAATTCAGTCGCCCGCTGTACCACACCTTGCCCTACAGCGACCAAACCTCGCTTTGGGTGCAATACGCCTTTTTGCTGGCGGCGGGCATGGTTCTGTTCAACAACAGCCCTGAACTTTTGGCCCGTTTGCGCACGATTGAACAGAGCCGTTTACCAGCGCTGGACGACCTGCCGCAGAGCACCCGCACAGTGGCCAATGCCGCGCTCAACGCCCTGACCCCGGCGCTTAATCGTGGGTTGGAAAAAGCACTGCTCAACTTTGACGAATTCTTCAAAAACAATGCCATGCCGGACGTTGAAGAACTGCTGCGCAAACTGCCCACGGCTTTGAAGTCGCGAATACTGCAAGCGTCTAAAACCGAAGGCGTGACGTTTCACTTTTCTACCCCGCAAGAACAGGCCGCGCTACGAGAGGCGCTGCAAGAGACGTTGAAGCTGCGTACCCAAATAGCCCTGCTTAAAAAAAAGCGCGCCCAGTCCAATCGTAAGAACGGCCACAAATCGGCCACTTCTCGCGAATTGTTGGAACAGATCGATTACGACAACCAGCGACTGGACCTGGAGCAAAGGCGGCTGGCTGCGAGTATTAGCCCAATCCCGGAACTGCCGGATGAACATGCGCGGCTTTTTGGCTCTACACAGGGCAAAGCAGGGCTGACGGTGATCTTCTCCAATCAAGGCAAACGGCAAGTGGCCGGGCTGATGGAGGATTTTCGTCAAGGTGTGAGCCGTGCGCCTGTGTTGAATGTGTTGGGGGACGGGGCGGCGCTGTTGCTGTTTGTGGCGCAGGCGGTGAATTTGGTGCAGGTGCTTAAAGAGACAAGAGCCCAGACTCAAAATGGTCGTGATTGGGTGCCTTTTATGAGTGCGTTTGCTGCCACTGGCGCCGCCGGGTTTGCTGCTGCTCAAGGCGTATTTGACACGGCGCTAAGTGCTCAGGTTAAAAGTCTAGGCGATGGTTTGGCTCGGACTGCGCTCAGTCGACTTCAAGTCACGATCGGCAAGTTGCATGTTGGATTGGGTTTTTTTAATTACGCCTTTGGGGTTATTGCTGCGGTTGCTAGTCTCAACAGCTATCACAGTAATTGGCTGCAAGCAGTTCGTAGTGGAAATCGAAGCGCTCAAAACGCTGCGATGGTGACTATGATTGCGGCAGGCGGTCTGGCGGCCAGTAATGCTTATGGATTTATTAATACAGTACAAGCAGGGTTAGATGTATTGAGGGCTGCCAAGGGCGCCGCACGGGAGGCGGCGTGGAAGGTTGCTGGCACTCGTCTAAGCAGTGTGTTTTTTCGTTTTAACCTGGCGGGTGCGTTCTTTACGGTACTGGAATTAGCGGGTACCTGGCTTTACAACCGCTACAACACCAGTGCCCATGATTGGTGGCTGCAAAGCACTCCGTGGGGTCTTGATGTAGACAAACGCAAAGAATTAACCCTGCAAGAGTTTCAATATTACTTAGAGGTGCTGCAGCAAACGCCCTTTGTAGAAGTCAAGGGCTCCGGGGAGGAGTCGTTTTGGCAAAGCATGCTGCCCAATACCAAGCCGGGTGAGATTTGCATAATCCTTCCTGGGCGGGCTGTCTGCGACTATCACGTCACGCTGGAGGGGAGGGCCAGTCATGCTCTTAAGATCGGCGCTCAGCGCATCACTACGTCTTTGCGAGGTGATCGAGGCATTCCCATGGAACATCGCGAGTTCGTTACCGAACAGGTGCAGGCCGGGTTGTACCGTGTGGCAAGCAAGCTAGAAAAAGAACAAAAGGGTCCGGCACCCCTGTTGTTAAAGCTCACTTATCCACGCAACCCTGAGCCTGGGTTCGGCAAAGTGTCTGAGGAGTTATTGATTGAGCTTGAGCTCCATTCATTGGATGACAAAGGGCAACTGGTTCAGCGCACCTACCGCATTCGTTTTGATCCTGTTAAGGGCGGGCGCTTTATGCCGGCGCAGCAGCACTTCGAATCAAGCGCTGAGATGCCTTTATTGATGATTGAAGTAGATGCATTGGAGTTGCTGTCATGACCAAGGCCAAAGCTATGTCACTTCAATCACCCATAAATGGGATGCAAAAAAAAGCAGGTGACCTAGAGCTGTTTCCTGGTGGGCGGCAGACCTATTTAGCTCCGTTACCCCTACCCACCGAAGCAGAACCATGTTGCCCCTATATCAGTGATTACAACGATATCTGCTTGGACTTTGGAGGAGGGCGGCCTAATGTTTATTCGTATCAAATATGGTTGGGTGGACCGTTTACTTTTACTTGTCTAATGGGTTTCGGTGCTCCATTGACTGCCGGGCTGGGTTTTGCATTTTTGGGCAGTAATTCTGAGGAAGTGTGGTATGCAATCGCAGACTCATTCTCCGCGGCACTGCCCATCGCGCTGGGAGGGTGGTTCGCTGCATCAGCCGTGTGTCTTTACGTCTGGTTCCAAGCCCACAAACTCTTCACCACCGTCATCCCCACCCGTTTCAACCGCCAGCGCCGCGAAGTCTGCTTCATGCCCGACGGCGCCACTGAACCTTTATTCGTCCCATGGGAATCGCTCTCTGCCTGGATCGTCCAAGGCCAGAGCGCCAGCCAATACGGCGTCACTCGCCACTACGGAATGGGCATGGGGTTTGAGCATGAGGGCGAGTTGGTTCGTGTCGAATTCCAATGCGGCGCCTTGCAACTGGCAATCGCCAATTGGGAGGCGGTGCGCGGTTACATGGAATACGAACTCAACGACCTGCAAGCCATTCAAGACCCGCTGGAGCTGCATGAACCCGGCGACCCTTCCCACGAAGGCTTGCACACCTTCCGCAATGCCCGCGCCAGTTTGCATCGGCGAATTCGCGAGGAAGAAGTGGGCTGGATCTATGGCTTTTTTTGGTACGTCTACCACGTGATGACGTTATGGACCTTGCCCAATCATCTGGTGGAGTGGGAGATAAAACGCATTGCCAAAGTCGGCCGCCGAGCGCTGCCGCAGGCGATGCGCGAATGGTCCGAACCCTTGCCGCCTGAACAGTGGGCCAAGCCCAGCGCCGAGTTGCTGCGTTTGAGTGCCAAGGTTAAAGCCCTGATCAAACGCTTCCCCCGAAAGCCGATCACCGAGATCTTTGCTGAGGCGTATCGCAGCGATAAATGATGTGTCGCCTCTCGTAGTCGCTGCCGCAGGCTGCGATGAGGCGCACAGTTGCCTTTTTGATTGATTCCTAAGACAACGTATCTCTTTTTAAAAATTATTTGCTATTGCCTTTAGTCAGAATGAAGCCCTTTAAACCGAGGCTCTAGCCGCTGATTACGAATGGCAGGCGAGCGCCAGCTTCTGTGATTTCAAGAAGGGGGATTGACGATAATATTAATAGTTGTACGATGACGTACGACACAGCGAACTGCTGACGTATTTTTCATCACATCAAGCTCCCAGGGTGTTCGAATAATGAATCCACAAGAACTGAAGTCCATCCTCTCGTCCGGCCTACTGTCTTTTCCGCTCACCGATTTCACGGCTCAAGGTGACTTCCACCGCGAGGGTTACATCAAGCGTCTGGAATGGCTGGCCCCATATGGTGCTTCTGCCTTGTTCGCGGCAGGCGGCACCGGTGAGTTCTTCTCCCTGGCGGCCAGCGAGTATTCGCAGGTGATCAAAACCGCTGTCGATACCTGCGCCACCAGCGTGCCGATTCTGGCCGGGGTCGGCGGCTCGACGCGTCAAGCCATCGAGTACGCTCAAGAAGCCGAACGTCTGGGCGCCAAAGGCCTGCTGCTGTTGCCGCATTACCTGACAGAAGCCAGCCAGGACGGCGTTGCTGCCCACGTAGAAGCCGTGTGCAAGTCGGTCAAAATCGGTGTCGTTGTTTACAACCGCAACGTGTGCCGCCTGACCGCGCCGCTGCTGGAGCAACTGGCCGAGCGTTGCCCGAACCTGATCGGTTACAAAGATGGCCTGGGTGACATCGAACTGATGGTCTCGATCCGCCGCCGCCTTGGCGACCGTTTCAGTTACCTGGGCGGTTTGCCGACGGCCGAGGTCTACGCTGCGGCTTACAAAGCGCTGGGCGTGCCTGTTTACTCCTCGGCGGTGTTCAACTTCATCCCGAAAACCGCGATGGACTTCTACCACGCCATTGCCCGCGAAGATCACGCCACGGTCGGCAAGATCATCGATGACTTCTTCCTGCCATACCTGGACATCCGCAACCGCAAAGCCGGTTATGCGGTGAGCATCGTCAAGGCCGGGGCCACCATTTCCGGCTACAGCGCAGGCCCGGTCCGCACCCCGCTGACTGATTTGTTGCCAGAAGAATACGAGGCACTGGCGGCCTTGATCGACAAGCAAGGTCCGCAGTAAATAACACCCAAGGCCGCTGAGCAATCAGCGGCCTTTTGCGTAAGGAAATAGACTCGCTCCGACCGCGCAATCTTTACCCGCACCTAACAATAATTCCTCAAGAGGCGGCGTCATGACGTTAATTGAACATTCCGATTCGCCGCGCACCATCCAACTGCATGCGTTGGATAACGTGGCGGTGGTGGTGAATGACCAGGGCGTACCGGCCGGGACCGAGCTTGCCAATGGCCTTGTAACCCTGGATTTTGTGCCGCAGAGCCACAAGGTCACGCTGGTCGATATCGCCGAAGGCGGCAAAGTCATTCGCTATGGCCAAACCATCGGCTACGCCTTGCAAGCCATCCCCCGCGGCAGTTGGGTCAATGAAGACCAGTTGCGCATGCCCACCGCGCCGCCTCTGGACAGCCTGCCGCTGGCCACCGATATACCGGCCGCGCAGGCGCCGCTTGAAGGCTTCACGTTCGAGGGCTATCGCAACGCCGATGGCACCGTCGGTACGCGCAATATCCTGGGCATCACCACCACCGTGCAATGCGTGACCGGGGTGTTGAACCATGCGGTCAAGCGTATCCGCGATGAACTGCTGCCCAAATACCCGAATGTCGACGACGTCGTGGCGCTGACCCACAGCTATGGCTGTGGCGTGGCGATCAGCGCCACCGACGCCTACATCCCGATTCGCACCGTGCGCAATCTGGCGCGCAACCCTAACTTGGGTGGCGAAGCGCTGGTGATCAGTTTGGGCTGCGAAAAATTGCAGGCCGGGCAAGTGATGCACGACAACGACAGCTCGGTGGACCTCAGCGAGCCTTGGTTGTACCGCTTGCAGGACGCCAGCCACGGCTTTACCGAAATGGTCGAGCAGATCATGGCGCTGGCCGAAATCCGTTTGAAAAAGCTTGATCAGCGTCGCCGCGAAACCGTGCCCGCGAGCGAGCTGATACTGGGCATGCAATGCGGCGGCAGCGATGCGTTTTCCGGGATCACCGCCAACCCGGCACTGGGTTACGCCTCAGACTTGTTGCTGCGGGCCGGAGCGACCGTGATGTTCTCTGAAGTCACTGAAGTGCGCGACGCCATTTACCTGCTGACCTCGCGTGCGCAAAGCCAGGAAGTCGCCCAGCAACTGGTGCGTGAAATGGACTGGTACGACCGTTACCTGGCCAAAGGCGAAGCGGATCGCAGCGCCAACACCACCCCGGGCAACAAAAAAGGCGGGTTGTCGAATATCGTCGAAAAGTCGCTGGGCTCTATCGTTAAATCCGGCAGCAGCGCGATCAATGGCGTGCTCGGCCCGGGCGAGCGATTCACGCGCAAAGGGCTGATTTTTTGTGCGACGCCAGCCAGTGACTTTGTCTGTGGCACGTTGCAACTGGCGGCCGGGATGAACCTGCACGTGTTCACCACCGGGCGTGGTACGCCGTATGGTTTAGCGATGACGCCGGTGGTCAAAGTGTCGACCCGTACCGAACTGGCACAGCGCTGGCCGGACCTGATCGACATTGATGCCGGGCGCATTGCCACCGGGCGGGCAAGCATCGCAGAACTGGGTTGGGAGCTGTTCCACTACTACCTGGACGTGGCTAGCGGCAAAAAACACACCTGGGCCGAACAGCACAAACTGCACAACGACATCACCCTGTTCAACCCGGCACCGATTACCTGATCGGCGGCAACCTGGAATCCGCAACCCGCAACCCGCAACCCGCAATCCGCAATCCGCAGGCAGCGATAGGGACCGCAGCTGCTTCAATGAAACGGGTTGCTCCGCAACCCTTCGCAGCCTTCGGCAGCGACTACGGTTGATTGGGTGCTACGCGTTGATTAAGCCGCGCTCCCACAGGGTTTGTGCCTTGCGGGCCTGCGCCACGTGACCGATGACCAGAATCGCCGGGCTTTTCAGTTGGAAGGCTTCGGCGTCTTGTTCCATTGCGCTCAGGTCACTGCGGCATTCGCGCTGTTGGGGCAGGGATGCGTTTTCGATCATCGCCACCGGCATGTCAGCTGCCATGCCTCCCGCCAGTAACTGGTTGCGGATCTCACTCAGTTTTGCCACGCCCATGTACACCACCAGCGTGGTGCCGCTTTGCGCCAGCGCCTGCCAGTTCAGCGGGCTGTCATCCTGTGTGTGCGCTGTCACCAGTGTCACGCCTCGGGCCACGCCGCGCAGCGTCAGCGATATGTCGCATTGCGTCGCACCTGCCAGTCCGGCAGTGATGCCGTTGACCAACTCCACTTCAACGGCGTGTTCGCGCAACCACTGTGCCTCTTCGCCACCCCGTCCGAAAATGCACGGGTCACCGCCTTTGAGTCGCACCACGCATTTGCCTTGCCGGGCGTAGCGCAGCATCAGGCGCTGTATGAATGCTTGCGGTGTTGAGCGGCAACCTCCTCGTTTGCCCACCGCCACCACTCGCACGCCGGGGCAATGCTCCAGCACGGCCGTATTGACCAAATCGTCAATCAGCACCACATCGGCTTCGCGCAGGGCACGCACGGCCTTAAGCGTCAGTAGCTCCGGATCACCCGGCCCCGCACCCACCAACCAGACTTTTGCACTCATGATGTATTCCTTACGCGATGACGGTGATGGGCTGCGTTTTGGCAACCAATAAGCGCTTGATTTCCGGGACACACGAGCCGCATTGCGTCCCGCAACCCAATGTTTTTTTCAATGCTGGCAAGTCCAGTCCCTGAGCGATGGCGTCACAGATGGCGCCTTGGCTGACGTTTTTGCAGTTACACACAATCTTGTTGCCGCCCGCTGGTGAGCCAGCGTTACCCGGCGGTGCACTCAGCGGGGCCAGTAGCCAGCGCCGTAGCTGTTCGTCGGCGCGGCCTTCCAGCCACAGGTTTTGCAACCAGTGTTGGGCCAGGGTTTCACCCGCCAGCCGAATGGCTGTAATGCGTCCGTGCTCAATGCGTACCCGTTTGCCAATGGCGCGTCGCGGGTCGTCGTAGGCCAATACCGGGCCGTCGTTGAGCCCCAGGCATTGATCGATGTCGCGCAGCAGTTGTGCATCAGGCGCCTTGGCGCTGGCGGCGCGGATCAGCAGCGCGGGGCGTTCACGTCCGGTCAGGCTGAGGCTCACGTAAGAAAAACTCTCGCACAGCGGTCGCAGCGTCTGGAAATGTGATTGAACATCGCCTTCGATCAGCGCGAATAAATGCCACGGCAAGTGCACGGGCTCCAGCCGCACGGCGCTGTGTTTGAGTTCCGGTTGTTTAGACAGCGGGTCGAAGGCGGGCAAGGTCAGGCTATTAACCCCACCCTTGAGAAAGCGGTCGCCCCAATGCATCGGCAAAAACGCTTGACCGGGGCGCACGCTATCGTCGCTGCTGACCGGCAAAACCAGCGCCCCGCGCCGACTTTTAAGGCTGATCAGGTCACCGGGTTGCAGGCGATGGCGGCGCAGTTCGTCCGGGTGCAGGCTCAGCACCGCTTCGCTGACATGACCGAACAGTTGCGCAGCGGTGCCGGTGCGGCTCATGCCGTGCCATTGGTCGCGCAGACGGCCAGTGATCAGCGTCAGCGGGAAGCGGGCGTCGCGTTGCTCCTTGGCGGCGCGATAGGGTTCGTCAATAAACTGGGCGCGGCCGTTGGGCGTCGCAAAGATACCATCCCCGTACAGCCGGGCGGTGCCTTCAACCGCACCCTCGGGAAATGGCCATTGCTGCGGGCCGAGGCGATCAATCAGCGCGTGGCTGATGCCCGACAGATCAAGGTCGCGGCCACGGGTCAGGTGTTTGAATTCGTCGAAGAGCTGCGCCGGGTGATCAAAGGCGAACAGACTGTTGGCGTTAGGGCGCAGATACTTTTCCAGACGCTGTGCGAAATCGACGGTAATGGCCCAGTCCGCACGCGCTTCGCCCGGTGCGACGACTGCTTTGCGAACATGGGAAATGCGCCGCTCAGAATTGGTCACCGTGCCGTCCTTCTCGCCCCAACTGGCGGCAGGCAGCAGCAGGTCAGCGAAGGCTGCCGTTTCGGTGGTGTGAAAGGCTTCTTGTAGCACCACAAACGGGCACGCTTGCAGTGCCGCCCGCACGGCGACTTGATCGGGCAGGGATTGGGCCGGGTTGGTGCAGGCAATCCACAGGGCTTTGATCTTGCCGCTGCCCACGTGCTCAAACAACTCGATGGCGGTCAGGCCGATATTTGCCGGGAGTTGCTCAACCCCCCAATACGCAGCCACTTCGGCGCGATGTTCGGCATTGGCGGCGTCGCGATGGCCGGGCAGCAGGTTGGACAGGCTGCCAGTTTCGCGTCCGCCCATGGCATTTGGCTGACCTGTCAGTGAGAAAGGCCCTGCGCCAGGCCGACCAATTTGCCCGGTGGCCAAATGCAGGTTGATCAGCGCGCTGTTTTTGGCGCTGCCCGCCGTGGACTGGTTGAGCCCCATGCACCACAGCGACAGAAAACTCGGCGAGGTGCCGACCCACTGTGCACATAGCTCCAGTTGCTCGACGCTGATGCCACAGAGCTGCGACACCATCGACGGGGTGTAATCGCGCACTCGTTGTTTGAGCGCAGGCAGACCGTCGGTATGCGCGTTGATAAAGTCGCGGTCGACCCAGTCTTCCCACAGCAGCAGGTGCAAAATCCCGTGGAACAGGGCGACATCGGTGCCGGGAAGAATCGCTAGATGCAGATCGGCCAAATCGCAGGTGTCAGTACGACGTGGGTCGATGACGATCACCTTCATGGCTGGGCGTCGGGCTTTGGCCTCTTCAAGCCGACGAAACAGCACCGGATGGGCGTAGGCCATGTTACTGCCGACGATCATCACGCAGTCGCTCAGTTCGAGGTCTTCATAGTTGCACGGCGGTGCATCGGCCCCGAGGCTGCGCTTGTAGCCGACCACCGCTGATGACATGCACAGCCGCGAATTGCTGTCGATATTGTTGGTGCCAATCAGCGCCCGCGCGAGTTTGTTGAAGGCGTAGTAATCCTCGGTCAGTAGCTGCCCGGACACGTAAAACGCCACGCTGTCAGGGCCGTGCTCTGCGAGGGTGTTGGCAAACACGCTGGCGGCGTGATCGAGGGCGCTGTCCCAGTCGGTGCGACCACGGGCCAGCGCTTTGCCAAGGCGCAGTTGGGGGTACAGCGCACGTGCATTCAGGTCGCCGGTCAGGTGAAGGGTAGAACCCTTGCTACACAGTTTTCCGAAGTTGGCCGGGTGCGCCGGATCGCCGCGCACGCCAAAGATGCGTTCGCCGTCGTGCTCAATCAGCACGCCGCAGCCGACCCCGCAATAGCAGCAGGTCGAGGCGGTGATCTGGCGGTCCATCAGCCTGCGTCCCGCAGGGCCAACTGCACTCGGCCATTTTCGACCCGCGCCAGGTGGTGATGGGCGCAGCCAATGTCCGGGGCCTGAGCTTCGCCGCTTTGCAGGTCGATTTGCCAGTTGTGCAGCGGGCACGCCACGCGCTTGCCGTAGATCAACCCCTGAGACAGAGGGCCACCCTTGTGCGGGCAACGGTCATCAAGGGCGAAGACTTCGTCGTCGCTGGTGCGAAAAATCGCGATGTCGCCTTTTGGACCATTAATGATCCGCGAACCCAGGGCATTGATTTCGTCGAGTGAACAAATATCCAGCCAGTTCATACCAACACCTCCAGGTTCTTCAGCGCGATGACGTCGAATTCCTTTTTCAGCAGTGGCTGCTCCAGACGTTCTTTCCACGGATCTTGTTCAAACGACAAAGAAAACTGCAGGCGGTCATTGAGCGCTTTGCGCCGGTCCGGGTCTTCGAGCACGGCTTTTTTGATGTGCTCCATGCCAACCCGTTGCAGGTAATGCACGGTGCGTTCGAGGTAGAAGGCTTCTTCGCGGTAAAGCTGTAGGAAAGCGCCGTTGTACTCGCGTACTTCTTCGGCGGTTTTGAGTTTGACGAAGAATTCAGCGACCTCGGTTTTGATCCCACCATTACCCCCGATGTACATCTCCCAACCCGAGTCCACGCCGATGATGCCCACGTCCTTGATGCCCGCTTCGGAGCAGTTGCGCGGGCAGCCGGAGACGGCCAGTTTGACCTTGTGCGGCGACCACATATTGAACAAGTCATGTTCCAGCTCGATCCCCAGTTGCGTGGAGTTTTGGGTGCCAAAGCGGCAGAATTCGCTGCCGACGCACGTCTTCACAGTACGGATGGATTTGCCGTAGGCGTGGCCCGATGGCATGTCGAGGTCCTTCCAGACGCCCGGCAGGTCTTGCTTCTTGATCCCTAATAAGTCGATGCGCTGGCCGCCTGTGACCTTGACCATGGGCACGTTGTATTTGTCGGCCACGTCGGCAATGCGCCGCAGTTCGGAAGGGTTTGTCACCCCGCCCCACATGCGCGGCACCACTGAATAGGTGCCATCTTTCTGGATGTTGGCATGGGCGCGCTCGTTGATCAGGCGCGATTGCGGATCGTCGCGGGCCTCGCCCGGCCAGGTGGAAATCAGGTAATAGTTGAGCGCCGGTCGGCAGGTGGCGCAGCCGTTGGGCGTGCGCCAGTTCAAGTAGCTCTGGGTACTTGCGATGGTCAGTAAATGTTGATCGCGAATGGCTTGGCGAATGTGCCCATGGTTGAGGTCGCTGCACCCGCAGATGGCTTTTTCGCTCTTCGGTTTAACGTCGGCGGCACCGCCCACGGTGTTGATCAAAATCTGCTCGACCAGGCCTGCGCAAGAACCACAAGAGCTGGCGGCCTTGGTGTGCTTTTTGACCTCGTCGACGCTGAACAGCCCGTGTGCCTGAATCGCCTTGACGATCGTGCCTTTGCACACGCCATTGCAGCCGCAGACTTCGGCAGTGTCGGCCATGCTCATGGTTTTATCCTGACCTTGATGGCCGACGTCGCCGATAGCATTTTCGCCAAACATCAAGTGATCACGGATCTCACCGATGGCGTGATTCTCACGGATCTGACGGAAGTACCAACCACCGTCGGCGGTATCGCCGTACAAGCACGCGCCGACCAGCACATCGTCCTTGATGACCAGCTTTTTGTAGACCCCGCCAATAGGGTCCGACAGGGTGATGGTTTCGGTGCCTTCGCCGCCCATAAAGTCGCCCGCCGAAAACAGGTCGATGCCGGTGACCTTCAATTTGGTTGACGTCACCGAGCCTTGGTAGCGGGCAAAACCCAGCTGCGCGAGGTGATTGGCGCAGACCTTGGCTTGTTCAAAAAGTGGAGCGACCAGGCCGTAAGCAATACCGCGATGGCTGGCGCATTCGCCGATGGCATAAATACGCGGGTCATAGGTTTGCAGCGTGTCGTTGACCACAATTCCGCGGTTGCACGGGATACCACACTGCTCCGCCAGCTCGGTATTAGGACGAATGCCAGCGGCCATCACCACCAGATCGGCGGGGATAATGTCCCCGTTCTTGAATTCGACCGAGCCGACCCGGCCGTTGCCCGCATCGTGCAGGGCGTGAGTCTGTTCACGCAGGCGAAAATGCAGGCCGCGGGCTTCTAGGGCCGTTTGCAACAACTGGCCACTGATCGGGTCGAGCTGGCGGTCCAGCAGCCATTCACCGATGTGTATCACGGTCACATGCATGCCACGCAGCATCAGGCCGTTGGCGGCTTCCAGACCCAGCAACCCACCGCCGATCACCACGGCATGGGTGTGAGTTTTGGCGGTGTCGATCATGGCCTGCGTGTCGGCAATGTCGCGGTAGCCGATCACCCCGTTCAGGGTGTTGCCGGGGATGGGCAACATAAACGGTGTTGAGCCGGTGGCGATCAACAGCCGATCGTATTCGGCCTCAGTGCCGTCATCGGCGATAACCCGGCGTTTGGCTCGATCGATTTTCACCACTTTGCGGTTAAGCAGCAGCTTTATGTCGTTATCCAGATACCAGTCCAGATCGTTAAGCACGATCTCTTCAAACGTTTGCTCACCGGCCAGCACCGGCGACAGCAAAATCCGGTTGTAATTAGCGTGAGGTTCGGCGCCGAAGACCGTGATGTCGTACAGCTCATTGCTCAACTTAAGCAGTTCTTCCAGGGTCCGAACCCCGGCCATGCCGTTACCGATCATCACCAGTTTTAATTTTTTCATCAGGTTCTCCGCAAGCGTGGACCCGGCTCATCAGGGCATCGGGGCCTTGCTCGACAAATACTGCGCGCACAAAAAAAGGCGTCCCGCCAGTTACCTAGCGAGGACGCCTTTGTCCTTGTCCCGTTCTCTCGGGAAACCCTGTGTTCGTCGTTGAACACAAGGTTTTATGATTGATGGATTAACTAATGCAGTGGTTGTGCCAACTTGCCAGAGCCCGTGTTTATTGGGCTTGAATGGCAAGAGAGTGGTTTTATCTGCACCGAATCAACGCAGGCTGCGCGTTATTGGGGCGCTGCAGATCAAAACCCCGGCAGCGGCAACAGGTAAGGGGCTCATGCGAACAGGCTTCAGTGATGAAACATCAAAAACAACAGCACCAGATTAATCAATAACGACCCCAACGCCACCGCTTGCCAGACCTTCAGCGGCTCACGTTCCAGCAACGGCCTGGGGCGTACCCGCAGGCTCTGCCGCTCGCCCTGTTCCAGTTGCAGCAGCCATTGTTCTGCGGTTTCAAACCGTTGCGCTGGGTCAGCGGCAACACCGCGTTCCAGGCTCTGCACCAGCCATTGCGGGAGGTCGGGCCGGTAACGGCTGGCGCTGACGGGCACACCAAAACGCGGGCGCTGGAAGGCTTCGATTTCGCCGTAGGGGTAATGCCCGGTCAGCAATTGATACAACGTCACCGCCACCGCATACACATCCTGTTGCGCACAGGGCGCGGCGCCGAGAAAGGCTTCTGGGGCGAGGTAGCTGGGCGTGCCGGGCAAGGTCCCAGGCGGGTCTTCAGACAGGCCGGGGCAGTAAGCCAGGCCAAAGTCCAGTAGGCGTAATTCGCCATCGTCCCCCAGCAGCAGATTGTGCGGTTTGATGTCACGGTGAAAAATCTGCCGTCGGTGCAACAGGCCGACCGCCCGCAATAATCGCTCTGCCAGTTCCCGCCATTGTTCGAGCGGCAAGGGGCCCACTTGGTCGAAGAGCGTTTGCAGGGTTAAACCGGGGTATTCGCGCATTACGTAGTACAGGTGCTGGCGCTGACTGGCAGCATGCACCTGTACAAAATGACGGCCAGCCACTCGCTTGAGAAACCATTCTTCGGACAACAGTGCTTGCCCGGCCAGAGGATCGTCATGCAGGTGGAGCGGCAAGGTTTTCAGCAGCCAGGGTTGTTGTTGCTCATCACGCACGCGATACAGCAGCGATTGCTGACTGTGTGTGAGTTGGCATTCAACCTGCCAGCCTTCAAAGGACTGCCCCGGTTTGAGCGTCGGGGGCAACGGCCATTGCTGCAATTGAATCAAGGTATCGCCGATGTTGGTTTCGCCCAGCGCTTGGACCTGCACCAGCAGGGCGCTGGCGTTGTCTTGGCTGCCCGCCAGATGTGCGGCGTTGACCAGCGTGTGTGCGGCGTCTTGCAGTACCGGTTGATCACGCAGGATTGCGGCAATGGCGGTGTCGCTCAAGGTCGACCACACGCCATCACTGAGCAGCACAAATGTTTCGCCCAGATGCAGTTCGCCGTCGAGAAAGTCCACCACCAGATGTTGGTCCAGCCCCAGCGCGCGCTTGAGCACGTGCTGCATGCCGGGCTGCTCCCAGACGTGGTCTTCACTGATGCGCTGCAAGCGTTCGGCATGCCAGCGGTACACCCGGCAATCGCCCACGTGTGCAAGGGTGAAACGCTTGCCGCGCAGCACCAGCGCACTGAGCGTGGTCAGCAGCGGTTGCCCGCCACCATTGGCTTGTAACCAGCGGTTTTGCGCGAGCAGCAGGCGCTCCATGGCATGTGCCACGCTCCAGGTTTGGGGCGTGGCGTAGTAGTCCAGCGCCAGTGCCTGCAAGGTCGAGTGGGCGGCGAGAGCGCCGTCGGCACATTGGCTCACGCCGTCGGCAATGGCGAACAAGTAACCCTTGCTCGCCGCCAGTGCTGGCGCCGGAGTAACCCCGCGCAGCGCGTCTTGGTTTTCTGCGCGAGGGCCGGTGGCGCTGGCTTGGGCGAAGCTCAGTTGCAGGCTCATGGCGTGTTTACACGCGGGCTGCGGTGACAGCCGCCGAACCCCAGGTGGTTCTCCAGCGGCGTTTCACCCCGTGCAAGCCAAACCAGGCCAACACCCCCAGACTGGCGAACAACCACAAGGCCAACTGGTAGCTGCCGGTGCTTTGTTTAATGGCGCCCATGCCCGCGGCCAACGCAAAGCCGCCCATGCCACCCGCCATGCCGATCAGGCCGGTTATTACCCCGATTTCACGGCGAAAGCGCTGCGGCACCAGTTGAAACACTGCCCCGTTGCCAGCCCCAAGGCCAAGCATGGTGCACACAAATAACGCCAGTGCCGCGTAGGAATTGGGCAGGTTGAAGCCCACGGCGGCGATGCTGATGGTTGCCACGGCATACATTCCCAGCAAGGTGCGAATGCCGCCAAAACGGTCGGCCAATGCACCGCCCAGCGGGCGCATCAAGCTGCCGCCAAACACGCAGGCGGCGGTGTAGTAACCCGCTGTGACCGGGCTCAGGCCATATTGGTCGTTGAAGTAGCCGGGCAGGGCGCTCGCCAAGCCGATAAAGCCGCCGAAGGTCACGCTGTAGAAAAACATGAACCACCAACTGTCACGGTCTCCCAGCGCTTTGAAATAGTCGGCCATGGATTTGGCCTTGGGCCGTTCGGGGGCATTTTTAGCCAGCCAGACAAACACCATCAGGCACAGGATCAGCGGGATCAGGGCAAACCCGAACACGTTGCTCCAGCCGTAGGCGGCCGCCAGCACCGGGGCCAGCAGGGCGGCGAACACGGTGCCGGAGTTGCCCGCACCGGCGATGCCCATGGCTTTGCCTTGATGTTGCGGCGGGTACCATTGCGAGGCCAGTGGCAGAGCCACGGCGAACGAGGCACCCGCCATGCCCAGAAACAGCCCCAGCAACAGCGCTTGTTCGTAACTGTGAATGCCGTGTTTCCAGGCGACGAATAGCGCGCTGATGACAATGATCTGACCGATCACCCCAGCGATTTTCGGCGACAGGCGATCAGCCAGCAGGCCCATGGTAAAGCGCAGCACGGCGCCCGCCAGAATGGGTGTGGCGACCACCAGTCCGCGTTGCTGGGTGGTGAGGTGCAGGTCGGTGGCGATTTGCACCGCCAGTGGGCCGAGCAAGTACCAGACCATAAAACTCAGGTCGAAATACAAAAAGGCCGCGAACAGGGTCGGGGTATGGCCGGATTTCCAGAAGCTTGAATTCATCGCGCACCTCAACGGTTAAACGTTTAGAAGGAGTCATGAGCTTGCGATGGAGCGCCATAACGGCCGCACCACCGACCCCGTTCACTGGGGCCAAAACGAAAAAACGCCGCTGCCAGATCCGCGAAATGCGCATCAGGGAAGCGACGTCTTTGTCGTAGGTGGGGCAACCGCCGTTGGTTACCGGTAGTGATTACTAAGCTAAATGTGTGCCAACAGACGAAATACCAACCCTGTAGCCGCTGCCGAAGGCTGCGCAGCCCATCGCAGCCTTCGGCAGCGGCTACGGGTATCGGGGCGGCTCAGCTCAGCAGTTCGCTCATGGCGATGATCTGTTCGGCCACCTGAATCAGCTTCTGCTGGCGGCTCATGGCCTGACGCCGCATCAAGGTGTAGGCCTCTTCTTCGTTGCAGGCTTTCATCTTCATTAATAGGCCCTTGGCCAGCTCAATGCGCTTGCGCTCGGCCAGTTGCTGGTCGCGGGCGTGCAGTTGAGCGCGCAGGGCCTGATCGCTTTCAAAGCGGGCCATAGCCACGTCCAGAATCGGTTGCAGGCGTTGGGCTTGAATGCCCTCGACGATATAGGCACTGACCCCGGACTTAATCGCCTGACGCATCACGCCGGGGTCGTGTTCGTCGGTAAACATGACAATGGGCCGTGGCTGGTCGCGAGACACCAGCACCACTTGCTCCATCACGTCGCGACTGGGCGACTCGGTATCGATCAGGATCACGTCCGGACGCACCGTTTCGACGCGTGCCGGCAGATCAATGGTCAGCCCGGACTCGTCGATCACCTCAAACCCGGCCTCAGTCAGTGCGGCTTTGAGCCGCCCGACTTTCTTCGCGGTGTCGTTGATCAGCAGGATGCGCAACATAGGTCAGGCTCCTGTCAGCGACGGGCGTGTAGAGGCGGCTGGGGGCTCAGGGCGTGCAGCGTAAAGCTGTGTGCATAGCCTGCCGGGTCCGAGCCATCCCAGACTTTGCCATCAATCAGTTGGCTGCTGCGCATATCCTGCTCTGGGGCGGCTATGCCCACGGCGCTGGCAGCGTCGCGGTACAGCGCCAGTTGCTGCACCTGACGGGCGACGCTGAGGTAATCCGGGTCTTCACGCAGCAAGCCCCAGCGGCGGAACTGGGTCATAAACCACATGCCATCGGACAGGTACGGCAGATTGACCTCGCCGTCGCCATGAAAGCGCAAGGCGTGGGGGTCGTGCCAGTGATTGCCCAGGCCGTCGCTGTATTCGCCGAGCAAGCGTGGCTCGATGCAGTCCAGGTCAGTATCCAAGTACGCGGGTGCGCTCAACAGGTGTGCGGTGCTGCGCCGGTTTTCGGTGCTCTGCTCAATAAAACGGCTGGCTTCGAGCACTGCCATCACCAGCGCACGGGCGGTGTTGGGGTACTGCTCGACGAACTCGCGGGTGCATCCCAAGACTTTTTCCGGGTGGTCGGGCCACAGGCTTTGGGTGGTGGTCAGCGTGAAGCCCATGTTTTGTTTAACAGCGCTGGCGGCCCATGGCTCGCCGACGCAAAAGCCGTCAATGCGCCCCGCCTGCAAGTGGGTGATCATTTGTTGTGGCGGCACGACGACGCTGTCGACATCTTGCAGCGGGTGAATGCCTTGGCTGGCGAGCCAGTAATACAGCCACATGGCGTGGGTGCCGGTGGGAAACGTCTGAGCGAAAGTCAGTTTTGAATGACGTTGGTGCGCGTGCTGTTGCAGCGCCTCAGAATGGGTCACGCCCAGCGCCTGCAACCCGTGGGAGAGGTTGAGGCTTTGGCCGTTTTGGTTCAGGCCCATCAACACGGCCATGTCGGTGGCCGCAATGCCGCCAATGCCCAAGTGCACGGCGTAGATCAAACCGTACAGGCTGTGGGCGGCGTCGAGTTGGCCACTGACCAGATTGTCCCGCAGGCTGGCCCAGGACGACTGGCGCTTGAGGTTAAGCGTCAGGCCAAAGGGTTGCGCGAAGCCTTGTGTGGCGGCGACCACCACTGAAGCGCAGTCGCTGAGTGCCATAAAACCGAGGTTGATTTCGGTCTTTTCCGGGGCGTCGCTGCCGTTAACCCAGGCCAAGGGACCTGCGGATGGTTCGTTCATGGGGCATGCACCTTCGCGTTAACGTACTGAAAAGGTGCAAGGCATATGCCATGAGCAGGTTGAGGCTTACTTATCCCGCGACTTGCACGGGTAACCATCCGGGCCGACGGTACCGATACAGGCGCGTTCGGCTGGCAAGGCGTCCACGGGCTCGCTCAGGTGGTTGCGATTGTCGGCATCGCGCTCCAGGTCAAAGGCGTCATACAGCTTGCCCGCAGCGGTATAGCTGCGCACTTTGAGGCTTGAGTCCTGGACATCGATGGTTTGATACAACTGGGTTTCTTCGGCGCTGCGATCCGGTTGCACTTGGGCGCGGTCATTGAGGCCATACATCTTCGAACCCGCCACCGACACCATGTACACCGGCCCCTGAACCTGACCGGCAGCACGCGCCAGGCTTGCGGCTTCACGCCCGGCTTCGTGGGTCACGCGGCTGTAGCAATGGTCATGGCCCTGCAACACCAGATCGACCGAGTAACGTTCAAACAGCGGCTTCCAGGCGGCCTTCAACGGCTCGGTGTCTTCGGGGCGGGCGCAGGTGAACACCGGTTGGTGATTGACCACAATGTTCCAGCGCGCCGGGCTGTTTTTCAGGCTCTTCTCAAGCCATTCGGTTTGCTTGGCCAACGTGCCCATGTCGAGGGCCGCAGTGCCATCGAGCACGATAAAACGCACCCCCTGATAATCGACAAAATAAGTCGTGTTCTTCAAACCCGCCACGCCGTTGTCCGGCAACGCAAACTGACGGCTCCAGTGCGGGCTCAAGGTACGGCTTTCACTGCCGTCAGGGTTAGTGCTGTCCAGGTATTCGTGATTCCCGACGGCGACTACTTGGGGAAGCATCGCGTAGTTGTAGCCGCCAGCCTGATTCCATTCGCCCCATTGATCGTCGTGCACCAGGTCATCGCGTTGCGAGACCAAGTCCCCGGCATGCACGACCAACGCCGGGTTGGCGACACTGTGCAGCGCCTGACGAATACTGCGCGAGGCCAGCGACAAGATGTCGTTCTGCATATCGCCCATGTAGATAAAGTTAAACGGTTTGAACGCTTCGGTCGGGGTATGGAACTGCAACCATTCGCTCCAGCCCTCGGCCCCTTTGACGCGGTACACGTAGGCGGTGTCGGGCTGTAAATCATGCAGGCGCACTTGATGGTAAAGGGCGGCACCGTTTTCGGTGTCCAGGCTCACCTGTTTGCCTTCAAGCACATGAGCGGCCTTGTCCAGTTGTGGGCCGTCGAGCGCCACCGCCAACTGCAATTGAGAGGCTTGCTGGTGGGCGTCGGTGCGAAAGGTCACGGCCATTTCCCGAGCGGGATTGGCGCCGGGGGTCAGCACAATACGGTCTGCCAGGCCGCTGGCGGCATAAGGTGTGCCGGGTGAATGCGGCAAAGGTGAAGCGGATTGAGCCGACGCGCAGTTGATCACTGAACACAGCGCGAGAGCCAATAACGTTGGGCGAATCATGGAGCCTCCTTGAGTGGCGAAATGCGCCCAAGGAAACAAATCCCCGTGACATCGGGATGACAGCAGGGGGTCGATTCAGCTCGGTTTTAACCGGTTTTTGAGGTATCTAAAGACGAGGCTGACTAAACGTTGAGGGCTTGGGGGGTCGTTTAAGATCAGGCTTCAGGCCCGTGCTGATCTGTAGGAGCGAGCTTGCCTCGCGATCTTTTGATCTTTAAAAGATCGCGAGGCAAGCTCGCTCCTACAGGGTGTACAGCACCTACTTCGCCGTAATCACTGCCAGCTTGGTGATGCCCGCCCGTTCAATCGAAGCCATGAGTTTGGCGACTTCGCCGTAGCTCACGCTGTTGTCCGCCTGCAATTGCACGCGCACGTCCGGGTTTTTGGCTTTGACCGCTTGCAGGTTGAACTCCAGCAGGTCGGCCTGGATTTCGTCCTTGTTGATAAACACGCTGCCTTTGTCATCGATGCTCACCACCACCGGATCTTTTTGCTCCACCGGGGCTACTGCCTCGGTTTTTGGCAGGTTGATCGGGATGGCATTGGTCAGCAGCGGGGCGGTGACGATAAACACCACCAGCAGCACCAGCATCACGTCTACCAGTGGCGTGACGTTGATTTCACTCAGCACTTCATCGTTGTCTTGGGTTGAAAAAGCCATCTCAGGACGCCTCCTTCACTTTTGCCGCAGGGACAGCTGAGGTGTTCAGCACCGGGTGCAGGTGCACGCGGAAGGAGCTCTTCTGGGCCAGGCTGTAGAAGTCGTGGGCGAAGTCATCGAGGTCAGCGGCGGTCAGTTTCAGACGGCGCAGGAAGTAGTTGTAAACCAGTACCGCAGGCACCGCGACGGCGATCCCGACGCCGGTGGCAACCAGTGCCGCACCAATCGGGCCCGCCACAGTTTCAAGGCTCGCTGAGCCGGCAGCACTGATACCTTTCAAGGCCGACATGATGCCCCACACCGTACCGAACAGGCCGATG
This sequence comes from Pseudomonas sp. CCC3.1, assembly GCF_034347405.1. Lineage (NCBI taxonomy): Bacteria > Pseudomonadati > Pseudomonadota > Gammaproteobacteria > Pseudomonadales > Pseudomonadaceae > Pseudomonas > Pseudomonas sp. CCC3.1. Next base: position 4,449,511 of record NZ_CP133778.1, on the reverse strand, counting down.
AAGGGCGAGGTGCTGCCGATACTGGCGAGGATCGCCAGGCCGGTTTCCAGCGAGCGGCGCTCACGCACGATTTGCTGACGCAAGGAGCGCTCAAGGCGGTCTTGATGATTGATGGTGTGGGCCAGGTCATTGGCTTGCGGCGCTTCGGTGACTTGAATCGCAGCATAGCCGGACTGTGCCACGCGAGCCGCAGCGCCAGGGGCGGTGCTGGCCAGTTCGGCGGCGGAGTCGAGGCTGGTGGCGGCCCAGAATTGCTTGAGGAAGCGTCGGTCCTGACGTTTCAGGCGACCGAACTGCACGCCTTTAAGCAGGAACAGGCCCCAGGTGGCGACCGAGAAAATAATCAGCAGCCAGATGACCGCGTGTTCAATGGACTCGAAGGGGGATGCAATCAGGTTCATGGTGTGGCTCTCCAACAAGGCGTTAAGTCGTGTAGTGCGATGCGCCTTTTGTCAGGTAGCCCGCTATATGCGATTAGGTTCAGTTATTTGATTTTGAAGTCGATGGGGACGCTGACCCAGCCGTCCTGGGCGACGTCGCCCTGTTTTGCAGGGACGAAACTCCAGCGTTTGACCGCGGCTAATGCGGCCTCATCGAGCTGGGTACGACCGCTGCTTTTCTGGATCTGGATCTCGCCCGGTTTGCCGCTGGCCAACACGTGCACACGCAGCAATACGGTGCCTTCCCAGCCGCGGCGCATGGCCAGCGACGGGTATTCCGGCGCCGGGTTATGCAGGTAACCGGCGTTGGCCGACGCCGGGGTGACCGGTTTTGGCGCAGGCGGAGCCGGTGGCGCGGGTGCGGCAACCGGGGGTGCAGGCGGTGCTGGCGGCTGTTCAACCGGTTTGGCGACAGGCTTGGGCACCGGCTTGACCACCGGTTTTGGCTTGGGCTTGGGCGGCGGCGGTGGTTTGACTGCCAGCTCGTCTTCGACGGGCGGAGGCGGTTCAGCCACTGGCTGCGGGATCGGTTCTGGCGGCGGTGGCGGCGTTTCGACCACGGGCGTTGGCTGTGAAAACTCGATGGTCATCGGCGGAATTTCTGGCGGCACGATGGGCAGCACAGGCGCGGGCGACTGGCTGATCCAATAAATCACTGCGCCGTGCAAGGCCAGCGCGAACACCCCGAGCAGCACCGCCTCGGGGCGGCTCAAAATACGCTTGGGTTCGCTTTGCAGCCGCCCCAGCGCCAGCGGTTCGCGATAGACGCGCCCCAGATCGACCAACTCGCCGATCGGTGCCTGGGGCCACAACGCCTCTGGCACAGCGCCTGCGGTTTGGACTTTAGCCATTGAATAACTCCATTAAAAAGTGTTCGTGCAGGGCCCTGTAGGAGCGAGCTTGTCTCGCGATCTTTTGATCGTTAAAAGATCGCTCGCGCCTACAGAGTCCGGCGTTCTGCTTCCTGGCTGGCGCTGCGCGGTGATTGCGCCAGTTCGCCAATTTTTTCCAGCCGGGCCCGTACGATGTTGCGGCTAATGCCCAGCACGCGGCCGGTTTGTAATTGGTTGCCATGGCAAAACCGGTAGGCTTCGCGAAACACCGTTTCTTCGATGTGTTCGTAAAGGTTGGGCAAGTTTTGCTCAAACAATGTGGACAAGGCGTCTTCAAGCGTCGCCGGGGCAAGGCTGGCAGGCGCAAAGGGCGGGGGGCTGGTGGCCCGCACCCCGTGATTGCGCATGTCCACCAGGTGCAAATCCTCTGGCTGCACGCGCTGGTTGCGGCACACCAGTAGCGCGTGGTGAATCGAGTTCTCCAGCTCGCGGATGTTGCCCGGCCAGCTGTGATCCAGCAGTTTGCGTTCGCACTCAGGGCTCAGCGTGGCGCGGTTGTAGCCCAGGCGCTGGCAGTGCTCTTCAAGAAAAAACTCCGACAGCGGCAGGATGTCACCCGGTCTTTCGCGCAACGCGGGCAAACGGATCGTCGCGACGTGCAAGCGGTAAAACAAATCTTCGCGGAAGTTGCCCGCGACCACGGCATCGGCCAGGTTGACGTTGGTCGCGGCAACCAGGCGCACGTTGATAGGAATCGGCGTGCGCGAGCCCAGGCGCACCACTTCACGCTCCTGCAACACGCGCAGCAACTTGACCTGCATGTTCAGCGGCAAGTCGCCGATTTCGTCGAGGAACAGCGTCCCGCCCTTAGCTGCTTCAAACCAGCCAGCCTTGCTGGTGGTGGCGCCGGTGAAGGCACCTTTCTCATGGCCGAACAGTTCGCTTTCGACCAGTGACTCAGCGAAGGCGCCGCAGTTAACCGCGACAAAGGGTTCGTTGCGCCGATAGCTCAGGCTGTGGATGTGCCGCGCGACCAACTCTTTGCCCGTGCCGGTTTCGCCCATGATCAACGCATTGGCGTCGCTGGGGGCCAAACGCTCGATGCGGTTGAGCAATTCCAGGGAACGTGGGTCCTTGAAAACCAGAACGGTTGCGCGAACCGATTTGGTCAGTTCACGGGCATGCGGATGAGTGATCAGTGACATGGGGGTATTCCTGAAGCCAAGAGCGCTGAAGAATCATGCACGATATTTATATAGATTAAAAAAGTCTTAATTAGCATTTAAATATGCTTAAAACGAATATCAGATCTTTTCTGTTCAATCTGTATAAAACCCCCGGCCACAGGGGCTCGCACGGCTGAAAATCCAGCTGTGAAATGACCCCGCAAGGCCATCAAAAGAACCGTGTGGGAGCCAAGCCCCCACAGGTTTTATGTCTGCACGCAGGCCAGCCGGATCACGTTGCGCCGCCTGAACACGTTGATCAGATCGCCAACCGGGTTTTGTCCAGCACCGACTCCAGCGGCCTTGGGTCAACCCAGTCGCGAACGTCAAACGCCTGCTCGATAAAGTGATGGCGGTGCAAGAAGTGCGTCAGGTCTTGCAGGGCCCGTAATGACTTTTCTTCGAGGCGTGTGACCAGTCGGCGGTGGGCGTCTTCGCCGTAGGCGGCCGCAACGAAATACTCACTGGTGTTCAGCTCACGGGCCAGAAAGCGCCGGGTTTCGTCAGCGTGACTCCAGGCCCATTGCTCAGCGCGCAGAACGGTTTCGACAATCAGCGCAGCGGCGTCGAAATGCTCGTCGAGCATGTGCTGGTCGACCGTCAAGGTGCGCGGCGTGCCGATATTGCTGCGCACCATCGGGTCTGGGTGCGAGCCGGTGTCGATCACCACATGCAGGCCGAACTCGTCGGCCAATTGCACGGCATGCGCGCCCTTGGCGAAAATCGCGTCAATGTCGCCGCGCAGCAAGCCGATCAACTCATTGTTGCGGCGTTTGCCCTGGCTGCTTTTAAGCGCGATCTGCGCGCCGAACACATGGCGGATTTGCTCGTCACTGTGTTTGCCGCCGTAGGGGTAGTCCACCAACTCAATATCGCCAATGCCCAGTCCTTCGAGCTGCAAGGCGTTTTCCAGTGCGCGCAAGGCCTGGGCGCGGCCGAAGTCGATCTGCACGTTGGCCCACTTGGGAATGCCAAAACGTCGATCGCGCAAATCGCGGATGGTTTTTACCCCGCTCTCCGGGGTGGTCAGAATCAGTTGCACTTCATCACTCCAGGACAGCCCCAATACGCGGGTATTTTTGCCGCTGGCCTTGGCCCAGATTGCCGGGGTGTTGCCGCCGTGGCGCACGGAGTTGTCGAGGTGATGATCAAAATGGGCTTCGCGGATTTCCCGGTCAGAAGACTCGCGCAGCGCTTGAATATTGGTGCCGTAAGGGCGAAATGCCTCGGCAAGGCGCCCGGATTCAACAGCGATGCCCAGCCCGGTGGGCACGGGGCTGTGTGTGTACCAAAGCGTATCGAGAGGTGTGCTCATGCCATTAATCCAGACCTGTCAAAAAATGAAACGGGCAGGGATCCGACCCTGCCCGCTGCTGGCGCCTCAGCCCGTACGGGTGGCCAGTGACGTGCGCAAGGTGTCGAGTGGACGGGTGTCGATCCAGTCGTTCACGCTGAAGCTGGCCGGGATGAAGTTCCAGCGTTGCAGGAAGTCGGTAAAGTCCTGAACGGCGTTGATCGAGCGCTCATCCAGGTTAGTGCGCAGGCGCTGGTGGGCGTCTTCGCCGTAGGCCGCCGTCACCCAGAATTCGCTGCTGTTGGTTTCGTGAGCGAGGAAGCGGCGGGTGTCTTGCGGATGGGTCCAGGCCCATTCTTCGGCGCGGATCACTGACGACAGAATCGCCACGGCGGTGTCGTAGTGCTGCTCCAGCAGGTGGCTGTCGACGCTCAGCGTGCGCGGGGTGCCGTTGTTGGAGCGGATCAGCGGCTCCGGGTGCGAGCCGGTGTCGATCACCGTGTGCAGGCTGAACTGATGAGCCAGTTGCACGGCGTCTGCGCCCTTGAGGAAAATGGCGTCGACTTCGCCACGCAGCAGGCCCACCAGTTCGGCGTTCTGACCGCCGTCACGGCGGCCGCCGAAACGGGCCACACCGTTGACCACATGGGTGGCCTCATCGCTGAACGTGCCGCCGCGCACATAATCCACCAACTCAACGTCCTTGACCTCAAGGCCCTCCAGCTTGAGCGCGTTTTCCAGGCCGCGAAGGGCTTGGGCGCGGGTGAAATCGATTTGCGCATTGACCCAGTGCGGCAGGCCGAACCTGCGGCCCTTGAGGTCCTTGACGGTTTTAATGCCGCTCGAAGGCAGGGTCAGAATCAACTGAACCTCATCGGCCCACGACAGCCCGATCACCCGTGTGTCACGACCGCTGGCCTTGGCCCAGATCGCCGGGATATTTCCGCCATGGCGCACGGAGTTTTTCAGGGTGTGATCAAAGTGCGATTCGCGCACCGTTTGTTCGCTGGACTCGCGCAACGACTGAATGCGCGTGCCTTGCTGTTGCAGAACTTCCTCCAGCCAACCCTTTTGAACCGCGATGCCCAGACCGGTGGGTACAGGGCAACGGGTGTACCAGAGTGTTTCGAGGGGATGAGACATTGCGCGTTCTCCAGAAAATTCGAGGATCGACAGGTCAAAGAGCAACTTCACAGGTTGCCGGTAAACCTTGATTGCAACGCCCATGCCACGCTTTTGATTGGCGCTCAAGCCGCCTGTTTCCGGGGCTTTGGGGGACGTGACGGGAGAGAGGGGCGAGGCGATTGCTGCTGGAGCAGCAATCGATCAGCAAGACACTGCTCTTGTAGGAGCGAGCTTGCCTCGCGATCTTTTGATCTTTGAATGTCAAAAGATCGCGAGGCAAGCTCGCTCCTACAGGGGGCGGGGATCAGCCTGCGGCCTTGAGGTTGGTGGCTACTGGCGAGGCGTCGACAATTGGGCGCTGATGCACCCGTGGAAGGACTTCCTGGCCAATGCGCAGGGCTTCTTCGAGGTGCGGGTTGCTGGCCAGGATAAAGGTCGAGAAACCGGCATCGCGGTATTCGGCAAGGCGCTCGGCCACGTTTTCGTGGCTGCCCACCAGGCCAATGGTCGGCCCCGGCTTGGCCTTGCCGAAACCGGCCCACAGGTTAGGCCCGATGATCAGGTCTTCGAAGCGCTGTGAGTTTTGGTGATAGGCGGTCTGGCGTGCGGCGCCCACGGAGTCGGAGCCGCTGGCGAAGGTTTTGATGAAGTCGCTGGTCTTGGCGTCGATGCGCTCGTACTGGCGGCGCAGGTCCGCCCAGGCGGCTTCTTCGGTTTCGCGGGCGAACAGGTCGATACGAATCCCGAAGCGCACTTCGCGGCCTTGCTTGTCGGCCAGTTCACGCACGCGTTCGATGTGCGGCTTGAGTTTATCCACAGGCTCGGCCCAGTTCAGGTACACATCGGCGTGGCGTGCGGCGACGTCCAGTGCCGGGTCGGAAAAACCCGAAAAGTACACGCCCGGTTTGCGCTCGTTCGTCAGGCCGCGTGGCAGCGAGCCGTTTTCCAGTTGGTAGATGTCGCCTTCATAAGAGAAGGTTTCGTTCTCCCACAGGCCCTTGATGATGTCGAGAAACTCGCCAGTGCGCTGGTAGCGTTTGTCGTGTTCCAGGAAGTCGCCGTGCGCTCGCTGCGAGGCCGGGTTGCCGCCGGTGATGATGTTCCAGTCCAGACGCCCGTGGCTGAGGTTTTGCAAAATGGCGGCTTGCTGCGCGGCATAGGCGGGCAAGGTCCAGGTGGCCTGGAAGGCGATCAAAAACTTGATGCGCTTGGTTTCTCGGGCCAGTGCTGCCGCCGCAATCCAAGGCTCTGGGCCGGTTGGCAGCAGCGCGCCTTCAAAGCCTGCCAGCTCGGCGGCCTTGGCCACTTGGGCGATGTAGTCAATGTAGGTAAAACCGTCAGGCTCGCCGTTGGGCAAACGGCCGGGGGCGATATTGCCAGGGCGATAAAACGCGCTGCCGCGGGTGTTTTTGTCACTTGCCAAATCATGCCCATCACTGCCCAGAGGCAGGCGCCAGAAGAACTCGGTACTCATGAATAACTCCAGAGTGACAGTGCTCGGGCCCATCACGTCGAGAGCCCTGTAACCGGGGTAATTGCAACGCCTGTGCCAAGGCCCGCAAGCGCTGTAGCACGGGGCTTTGAGCAATCAGCCAACGCCGGACTGCTGGTGCAGCAGCAATTGATCAGCACGTCATGCTGGCGCCGCAGCAAACTCAGCACGGTGCCGTTGGAGTTTTTCGAAGGGTTAAATAAACGTCTTAAAAAACAAGGCGTTAAATTTATTAAATGGGCTGGCACAGGAAGTGCTCTGTCACTCGACATGTTCGGATTGTCGTCCGGCATTACTGACCGATTAACTGGAGCCTGCGCCATGACTCACTCGTTGACTGCTGAACAACTGAACGTTGTTGAGCACACCAAACGTGATTTTGCCAAAGCAACTCGCGTACTCAAAAACACCCGTACGTTGACGGCCACCAATACCTTTCAAGCGTATGTGCGTGTGCCTGAAACCCGTTTGGTCATTGCCCTGCATGCGCCGGGCCCGTGGGCTGAAGATGAAGAAATCCATGCCGTGGTGGCCGACTACGACGGCGAGGTGTATCTGGATGAATCCGTAGAAGGCCCGCTGAGCGGTCGCAAGGCGGGCGGCAATGGCAAACGCTATGCCGCCATTTTTGCCCAGCGCCCGGAAGTGAACGTGGTGGCTCACGTACACACCCCATGGCTGGGCGGTTGGGCCAGCGCGCATCAAGTGTTGCCGATTCGCTATGCGGCTTCGCAACGTGTGACATTGGCGCGGGAATTGCCGATTTACATCGATCGTCGCCAACCGGAATCTGAATTCATCGTGCAGAGCCTGGAAAGCAATCCGCACCTGCCTGCGATTCTGGAAGCCAACGGCGGCGCGACCTTCTGGGGGACGGGGATTATTCAGGTGTCCAAATTGATCTTGCTGATCGAGGAAGGCGCCTGGTTCCAGGGCTTGGCAGAAGGCCTGGGCGGCTCCAAAGAATTCGGTCCGGGTGTGCTGGAACAGCAATGGAACATGACTGGCTTATGGGCTGAAGGCAAAAAACTGCTGGAAAACGCAGCCTGATAACAAACGAATAACCTTGCCTCGCGATCTTTTAAAAAACCAAATGATCGCGAGGCAAGTTCGCTCCTACAGGACGTGGACGAGGTTGTTTTGTGGTTTCAGGCAGGCACCAACGGGCTGGATTCGTTGCGCTTGAAACCCAGTGGCAACAAGAACAACGGCAGCAGGCTGGAGACAATCAGTGCCGCAAAAAACGGCACGCGGGTCGGCAAGGCGAACAACGGGTACAGCAGCACCGGCCCGAGGAACATCGAGATGTACAGCGCTTGTTCGGCCACGCCGCCCGCGCCCATGACGTCGCCATTGCGGGTCATTTTCGGGATGCTGGTAAACACCCAGGCCACCACGAAGCTGCTGAAGAAGCCTTGCGCGACTTTAGCCGCAATCGCCACCTCGACACTGATGCCGGGGATGAATACCAGCACCTCCAGGGTCACGCCAATCAATGCCCCAGCCACCACGCTGATGGGGCCGATCAGCCGCAGGTTGAGGATGAAACCTGCGAACAATCCGGCCACCACGCTGGACAAAATACCCACGGTGGAAATCACCCCGATGGTGGCGGGCGCGACGTTGAGCACGTGGATCAAGTAGTCCGGGGTGATGGTGATCAACCCGAGCGCCACGGTCAGCGGGGCGCCCACGGCAGCGGCCAGACGCAGCGCTGACGGGTCGGCGTAAATCTTGAACACCTGCGACAGCGGTTTGCGCTCGGCACGGTTGGCCAGGTTGATCGACGGCAGCAGCGGGGTGGCCAGCAACAGCAGCAACAGGATGACCGCATGGCCGCTGAACGCGATGCGCCATTGGCCGTTGTCGCCGCCGACGTAAGGCGACACAGCAAAGATCGCAATCGCGCCGCCCAATGGCGACGCCACCGACCAGAACGCCAGGGCGCTGGTGCGGCGCTTGCCTTCGGTGGTGTGTACCAACAACGCCAGGGCGGCGAGCACCACGCTGATGTAACCGGCGCCTTCGATCACGCGCAGGGTCAGTAGCACCGAAAAATCCGTGGTGGTGCTGGCCAGGTAACTGCACAGCGCGGCAACGATCAGGCCGAAGATGATGGCGCGGCGTTCACCCACGCGCGCCACGCCCCAGTTGACGATGGGCGAGGCGATGGCCGCGACGATGGCGACCGCCGAAACCACCCAACTGGCGTGGGAAGGGCTGACCGAATACGCCTTGGCGATGTCAGCGATCAGCAGAATGGTTTTGCCATGGCACGCCGCGATAATCACCGCGAAGGCGAGGGTCAGAATAATTGAGGGCCAGCTACCGGAGCGCATAGGGAGTCCTTGATCAGAAATAAACCAAAACCTTGTAGGAGCGAGCTTTCCTCGCGAGCTTTTTAAAAGATCAAAAGATCGCGAGGCAAGCTCGCTCCTACAGAGGGCATTTAAACGGCAGGGCGGGCGATGTTGAGCACTTGCAGGTCGCTGAAAGCTTCGTAGCCGCGTAATCCGCCTTCGTAGCCCAGGCCGCTCCATTTGTAGCCACCCTTCGGCGCGCCGGGTTGCACTTCCAGGTGCTGGTTAACCCACGCCAGTCCGGCATCCAGGCGCCGGGCAATGGCTTCGCCGCGGGCGATGTCGCGGGTCCAGACCGAAGCGCCCAAGCCATACGGGCTGGCGTTGGCCTGGCGGATGGCGTCTTCGACGTCGCTGAACGGGATCACTGGCAGCACCGGGCCGAACTGTTCTTCATCCACCAGCGCCACACCTGCGCCAATGCCGCTGACGATGGTCGGGGCAAAGAAGTAGCCGGGGCCTTCAGGCTGTTCGCCACCGCTGTGGATGACCGCGCCGTGCTGGCGTGCGTCGGCCACCAGCGCCTTGATCCGCTCCAGTTGCTGGCGATTGGTCAACGGCCCGAGTTCGGTGTGCGGGTCGAGGCCACTGCCCAAGCGGGTTTTTTCAGCCCGTGCGATCAAGGCGTCGATCAGGGGCTGGAACAGGCTCTCGTGCACGTACAGACGCTTGATCGCGAAGCACACTTGGCCGCTGTTCCAGAACGCCCCCCAGAACAACGCTTCGGCAATCGCTGGAACATCGGCGTCTTCGAGAACCAGCGCGGCGTCATTGCCACCCAGCTCCAGGGTCAGGCGTTTAAGGTCGCTGGCGGCGCCCGCGTACAGGCGTTTTCCGGTGGCGACGCTGCCGGTGAAGGTGATGTGGCGAACCAGTGAGTGACTGCTGAGTTGCTCGCCGACTTCGCCGTCGCCGGCAATGATGTTCAGCACGCCTGCCGGGAACACGTCTTTGAGCAGTTGCCCGAGCAGCAGCGTCGACAGCGGCGTGTGCTCGGACGGTTTGGCCACCAGGGTGTTGCCTGCGTGCAATGCCGGGGCGAGTTTGAGCACCAGCAAAATGATCGGCACGTTCCACGGCGTGATCGCTGCAACCACTCCCAATGGACGGCGTTCGATGCTGGCCCGACGTTGGTCGTCGTCGCGCAGTACCTCGCTGCCCGGTGCTTCGAAGTTGGCGTAGTAATCAAATGTGGCGGCAGCCCCCGCGACTTCGCCAAGGGTAAAGCGCAACGGGCGACCTTGCTCGCGGCTGATCAACTCGGCCAGCGATTGGGTGTTTTCGCGCAGCACCGAGGCGGCGAGGGCGAGCGCCTGGCGCCGTGCCTGCGGGTCTGCGGCCCACCCCGCAAAGGCGCGGTGCGCCGCTTTGACCGCCGCATCGACGTGCGCCTGACTGGCGCGTGCGGCATAGCCGACGACCTGTTCGGTGGCCGGGTCGAGCACTTCATCGGCGTGTTTGCCGGTGTGCAGTTGTCCATCAATCAACAAAGCGTAGTGAGTCATGGGGTGATCCTCAGGCATTGGCAAGGATGGCGTCGGCGAGTTTTTCGGCGATCATCACGGTCGGCAGGTTGGTGTTGGCGGTCGGAACCACCGGAATGACGGACGCATCGGCAACGCGCAAACCCTGCACGCCGAGCACTCGGCCAGCGGGGTCGACCACCGCCAGCGGGTCGTCGGCTCGGCCGATGCGGCAGGTGCCGCTGGCGTGCCAGACGCCGCTCACGTGGGTGCGCACATAGCGTTCGAGGGCGTCATCGTCGGCCAATAAAGCGGACAGCAGTGGGCCGTCCAGTGAGGCGTCGGCGAAGCGGTTCACGTGGGGAGGGCCGCTGAACGCTGCCACGGCGGGGTCGGCAAAGACCTTGGCCAGCAGCCGCAAGCCTTCGCGCAGTCGCTCAAGGTCGCGCGGGTCAGAGAGCAAATTGAATTCAATGGCCGGGTAATCTGCCGGGTCGCTGCTGCGCAAACGCAGGTGGCCGGTCGAGTCAGGTTTGTTGACCCACAGCACGGCGTCCGCGGTGCCGAGTGCCGCGTTGCGCGCAACACCCAAGTACAAATCAGCAGGTACATCCGGGTTGACCCCGGACGAGACTCGCGCCGCCAGCAAGTGCGCTGAGCCTGGCTCATCGTTGGCCGGGGCGTTGTCGTGCAGCCGGGCCGTGAGCCCGATGGAGCTGTGGTCCCACAGGTTGCGGCCCACGCCCGGGCGATCGGCGACGACGTCGATGCCCAGGTCGCGCAGTTGATCGGCCGGGCCAATGCCTGCACGCAGCAGGAATGCTGGGGATTGCAGGGCGCCCGCTGCGAGAATCACTTCAGCGGCGCTGACGTCCAGCCGTTGGCCGTTGCGCACGACCTGCACCCCGGTAATGCGCTGGCCTTGAACCAAGAGCTGACGCGCTTGGGTATCGGCCCACAGTGTCAGGTTGCTGCGGGCGCGCACCTCGCTGCTGAGGTAGGCGCGGGCACTGGACACGCGTTGCTGGTATTCAATGCTGACGGCGGGGGCAAAGTAGCCGTCCTCGAAGCGCCCGTTCTGGTCGACGATGTTGTCCAGTCCCAGGCGTTGCAGGGCGTTTGCCGAGGCGCGGGTGAAGCTGCCCCAGCGCCGCGAATCGACCCTGGCAATTGGCAGCGGGCCTGTATGGCCGTGCTGTTCGGGGTCGCTCAAGGCAAAATCGATGTCATGTTCCAGCTTGCGGAAATACGGCAGCACGCTTTGCCAGTCCCAGCCTTCGGCGCCCAGTTCAGCCCACTGATCGTAGTCGCGGGGCAAGCCCCGGTTGGCGACCATCATGTTGACGCTCGAACCGCCGCCCAGAATTCGCGCTTGCTCGTAACGTTGCGGGGCGCGCGGGATGTCGGGGTGCTGGCTGGCGCGCAGCACGCTCAGACCCGGCCAGAAGAAGCGTTCGCCCGCCTGACGCGGCAGCCAGGGTTGCAGGCCGTCGAGAATCTCGCTCGGGGTGTTGCTGTCGGGCGTGTCGGCCCCGGCTTCGATCAGCAGCACGCGCTTGTCTGCGCGTGCCGATAAACGATTGGCCAGCACGCTGCCAGCGGTGCCGCCGCCGACGATGATGAAGTCGTAGTGTTCAGTGCTCATGCAGGCTCCTCGGGGCGGCGGGTTTGCATGCCGCCCCTTTCGATCAGGGACGGTCAGAAACCCACACTCACCGAGGCCACCAGCGAGCGTGGCTGGCCTTTGTAGTATTGAGGTGCGCCGAAGAAGTTAGCGTCGCTCGGGTCCGCGTCGATGGTCCCGGACTTCACGCCAGACAAGTATTGCTTGTTGAAAATGTTGTTGGCATTAAGGCTGACAGTGGTTTCCTTGAGCCCGCTGACCAGGTCTTTGAAGCGATAACCCAGGTTTGCATCGAAGATGGTGTAGCCGCCGATTTTCTGGTTGTTGGCCAGGTCGCCGTAGTAGCTGCCGGTGTAACGGCCCAGGAAGTTGGCGTAGAAGGCTTCGTTGTCATAGCCGATGCCCGCGTTGAACAGCTTGCGCGGTGTATCAAAGAGCTGATTGCCCTTGGTGTCAGCGCTATGCCCGCCCGCGCTGTAATCCGACTGTTGGGTGGCGCTGAGCACAGTCAATGCGCTGAAGTAGTTGAAGTTGGCTGGCAGCTTGCCGTTGATCGACAGCTCCAGGCCTTTGCTGGTGACGTTGCCAGCGTTGAAGTAGGACGTCACGCCGGTCAGTTCCTGATACGCGGCCTGACGATCCTTGAACTTGTCGTAGAACAGCGCGGCACTGACCAAGGTGTTGTCAGTGCTGTAGCGCCAGCCCAGTTCCTGGTTCCAGGTGAGCTCGGGCTTCTGTTTGTCGCCGCCGTTGATATTGCCGTACACCGAGGCAATGGCCGGGACGCGCATGTTCGAGGTGGTGTTGTAGTAGAGCTGGTTTTGCGGGTCGAGCTGGTAGCTGAGGCTCAGGCTCGGCAGGAAGCGGTTGTAGTCTTCGGTGTTGCTGTAGCCTTTCAAGAGATCATCGCCCTTGAGTTCGGTGTGCTGCCAGGCAAGGCCTGCGGTCAGGGTCAGGTCGCTGACGATCGTCCAGGTGTCTTGGGCCCAGAGCTTTTGCGTGGTGATCTGGTTGGCCTGGTTGGTGTTGTAGTAGATGTTGCCGTTGCCATCGCGAATCGGCGTGCTGCCGTCGATGCTCGCAGGCTTGCCATTGCCTTTGATCGGGGTGAAGACGAACTGGTTGCGGGCGTGGGTGTAGTCGGTCCACAGGCCCAGTTGCAGCACGTTATTGTCCGCGAGGGTGAAGTCCAGGGTGTTGCTCGAACCGATGCGGTACTGAGTCGGCAGCAGTTGCAAGGAGGCCGGTACGACCGGGTCCAGCGCATCGCCGTCGTGGTTGACGTCGGTGCCCAGTTTGGTTTCGTTGACCGCTGCGGTGGCGATGGACGCCGTGCCGTCCGTGACCCGGATGTAATACGGGTTCACTTTGAGTTGCACGCCGTCCGACAGGTTGAATACCCCGTTCAGGCCATAGGTCTGGATTTTAAAGTCGGCCCGCGAGTTGGCAGCGCTTTGGCCCGGCACGGTGATGTCGGGGACGCCGTTGGTGCCGCCGTCCGTTGGGTACGCCTTGGTCGGGTAGCCGTGGTCGTATTTGTTGGCGCGGTATTGCGCCAGCGTTGGCGACAGGTAGCTGTTGGTGCGCATCAGGAAGCTGGAGAACAGCGCGTTGATCTGGTTGCCGTCACCCCATTTGTACTGAAGGTTGCCTTCGAAGCGGTTGGACGACAGTTCGCCGTCCGAGTCGTCCCATAAATCGGCCGTGGTGCGCGACCCTGACAACCACGCGGAAAAGCCGTTGTACTCGCCAGTGTTGACCCGCACGAACTCGCGGAACAGGTTGTTGCTGCCGATGCTTTGCTTGTACTCAACCCCGCCTTCCTTGGTGGGCGCGACCGATTTGATCTCGACGCTGCCGCCGCTGGCGGTCAGCGTGGGTGCGTTGATCGAGGCGCCGCCGTAGATCACCGACACCGATTCGTAGTTTTCCGGGTCGCCCAAGAAGTCGGCGTGCGGGGTCAGAAACTGCGGGTCGTTAAGCGGAATACCGTCACGGGTAAAGCCCAGTTGGTCTTGCGAGAAGCCGCGAATGTTCAGCGAGCCTTCGGTGATACCGCTGGAGTCACCGCCGCTTGAGTGCACGCCGGGCAAGTACTTCAGCGCCCCGGTCACTGCACTGTCGAGGCCGACAAACTTTTGCAGTTGGGCCTTGGTCAGGGTGGCTTTGGATTCGGGTGCTTTCTCTTTTTTCGCATCGCCAACCAGGGTGTCACTGGTTTGGTTTTGCCCTTGCACAACGACTGTGTCGAGCACCGAGTCACTGGTTTGCGCGATGGCATGGCCTGAGACCAGCAACGTCCCCGACATTGAAATGGCCAGCCCCGTTTGTTTGATTCCACTTAGATACTGCATGAGTGTGTTCCCCGGTTTGACAGCGTATGAGGGGAGCGTTGCAAGCCATGTGCCATGGCGTTTGGGGCAGTGTTTACGGGGGGTTGAGCCTGTTTTAAGGGTGGGTTGCTGATGCAGCAGCAGCCGTGTGCGGCGAGGGTGCTGCTGGAGCAGCACAGCGCTGGCAAGGTTTTTTTTGTCCAGACAAGACAATTGAAATGAGGGACTAAAGCTCGTTCTTGTGAAAGATTCTAGGGTGCCTAGCAAGCCGATTTTGTAGCAGTTGCCGAGCACCGCGAGGCTACGTCCGATGGCGAAGCGATCGTAAACCCTAAGTGCAGGGTACAACTGATACCCCGCAGTGCTTGGTTTTACGACTGCTGCGCAGCCGGACGTAGCCTCGCGGTGCTCGGCAACTGCTACGAGATTTGCGCGCGGCAGGGGCAGTTTTTTTTGTAGGGGGGCTGGTGTTTCGAAACGGCCGGGGGTTGCCGATAAGAAGGGGTTTTTGGTGTCGCCAAGGCAGGCTTCTTTACGGATCTAAACGCAAATACGGTATGGGTACATCGGTTTGTTTATGCATAAGCAAAGTCTGTGCAAAGTGTCTCCGCGCGCCCTGCCTCTCGCGGTAGCCTCGCGTTCTGAATTGAACACGAAGCAGGTTGCGCCTTGCCATGAAACGTTTGTTATGGAAGCTACTCCCCAAATATCAGCGTGAGCTTTTACTTCACCCCTTGTCTGTTGTTGATCGTCAGGTGGTGAATAAAACATTGTCTGGAACGCCTAAGTTCCCTGGGGTTTTTGATCGCTTGGAATGCATCTTCATTCATGTGCCAAAGTGTGCGGGCAGCAGCGTGGCCATGTCGCTATTCGGCAGCACGCCTACAGGGCATTTGCCTTTGTACTGGTATGAGCAGCAATTCAAAGAGCGTTATACGGACTACTTTAAATTCGGGTTTGTACGTGACCCGTTACAGCGCGCCCTGTCGGCCTACCATTACTTATTGAAAGACCCGCAACCGCGGGACAGGGCAGCTTATGAGTTGGTCAGTGGTTATTCGCGATTTGACACGTTCGTTGATGGCTGGTTAAACGCGGAGAATATTTGCAAGCAAATACATTTCGTACCACAGCATCATTTTTTACAGAACTCGATGGGCCAGATAGCGGTTGATTTTATTGGTCGCCAAGAACACCTGGACACGGATTTTTTTGCGCTGTGTGAGCAGTTGGGCGTCAGTGCGCAGCTTGATCACTTGAATCGCTCACCCCGATCGGCTTTTCAGTCCTCAGGCTTGTGTTCGACTGCGACGCGCAAGCGGATTCGTGAGGTGTATGCCCGTGACTATGAGCTGTTCTCCTATGACTGAGCCTCGGCCGCTGCTTGTCGCGCCTGAGATGAGCGTGGACCAGACCCAGCGCGAAACCATGAAGCATCAACGGGCTTGCTGCATTTGGCTGACAGGATTGTCCGGAGCGGGGAAATCGACGCTGGCAAATAAACTGGACCAGACCCTGCAAAACCATGGTTTTCACAGCTATGTGCTCGACGGCGATCGGGTGCGCAATGGGTTGTGTCAGGACTTGGGAATGAGCGACCTGGATCGCAGGGAGAACGTGCGGCGTCTGGGGGAGGTGGCCAGGCTGATGGTCGATGCGGGGCTCATCGTGATTGTGTCGGCGATCTCGCCGTTCCGCGCTGATCGTGATGCCTGCCGCACGCATTTCACCCCCGGTGACTTTATCGAAGTACACGTGAGCACGCCGTTGTCGGAATGCATTCGGCGCGATGCCAAAGGGCTTTATCGTGCTGTACGCGAAGGCAAGATACGCAACTTCACCGGGATCGACAGCCCGTACGAAGAGCCGTTGGCCCCAGAATTTGTGATCGATACCCGGACAGGGGATGACAGTGAACTGGTTGATCAACTGCTGATGCTGCAACGCGATCTGTTGACCGTTTAAACGATCAACAGATCGCAGTCTGCGATAGCTCCCACGTTTTAAAACGGTTCTTTTGCAAAATACCGGCTGGGTACTTCGCCCAATACCCGGCGAAAAACGCCGGTGAAGGCGCTCGGGCTGCTGTAGCCCAAATCAGTGGCAACGCGGGTAATCGCTTCGCCGTTTCCCAAACGCACCACGGCCGCCATCAGGCAGGCTTGTTGGCGCCATTCAACAAAGCTGATGCCGGTCTGTTGGCGAAACAGCCGGGTGAAGGTGCGACGGCTCATGCCCACTTGCCGGGTCATGTCATCTATCCCGATTTCCAGCGACGGTTGCGCCAGCAGATGACGGCAGGCAAGCACCAGCCTTGGCTCAGTGGGCAGAGGGGCGTTGAGTGACAGGGGCGTCATGTCGGCTATCTCGTGCAGCAGCAGGCTCATCACCAGCCCTTCGCGCAGGGCTTCGTCATACAGCGCAGGAATGTCCATGGCCTGCATCAGCAGTTGACGCAGCAGGGGCGATACGCCGAAGACCTGGCAGTGCGCAGGCAGCCTCAGTCGTTCAGAGGCAGGGTTGCTGATGTAGGTGTTCAGCATGGTCACCGGGCCCGCCATGCTCATTTCGTGCGGGACGCCCGCCGGTACCCAGATCGCCCTTTGGGGCGGCACCACCCAGTTGCCTTGGCGGGTGAACACGGTGATCACGCCGCAGGCGGCATAGGCAAATTGCCCGCGTTGATGGGTATGTAACGCAAAGTGCTGCCCGTCGTGGTAGTCATTGGCCGTGACCACCGCGTCGCGGGGCGTGTTTTCGTAAGGGGCTATCTGAGTTTCGCGCATGGCCCGAATTTAATGACTTATGACCTTATAGTGCAAGCGGGCCTGCTCTCCCATTGTTCATAGTGGCGACCGGCTGGTGCTTATCGCCACCAGCGCTGCCTATTGGACGTGGAACACTGTGCAAAGAAAACACCTGCTCCTGGCCGTTTTGGTCACGGCGATCTGGGGTCTCAATTTCCCCATTACCAAACTGAGTCTGGCGGCGGTTGATCCGCTGTTGCTGACGGCACTTCGATTTACCCTTGCGGCGCTGCCGTGGGTATTTTTTGTCAAACGCCCGCCGATCGCCATCCAGTGGCTGGCGGCTTATGGATTGATTTTCGGGGTGGCGATGTGGGCGCTGATCAATCTGGGCATCGAAATGGGTGTACCGCCCGGAACCGCTGCGCTGCTGATTCAGTTCAGTGCTTTTTTCACCATGGGCTGGGGGGTGTTGCTGTTTCGCGAACACCTGAGCCTTGGGCAGACACTTGGCGTTGGGCTCGCCGTGTTGGGGTTGGTCAACATCATTGCGGCCAGCCCCGGGCAGGGCACCACGGTGGGCTACGGTTTGTTGCTGGTCAGTGCATTCAGCTGGAGTGTTGGCAACGTCATCATCAAACAGTCGAAGGTGAGAGAAATGTTTGCCTTTGTGGTCTGGGCGAGCCTGTTCGCGCCGATTCCGCTGTTAGCGCTCACTTGGCTGGTGCACGGGGCTGAACCGTTTACCAACGTCGTCAGGCATTTCGAGTGGGTGGCGCTGTTCTCGCTTTTGTTTCAGGTTTATGCAGCCACGCATTTTTGTTACTGGGGCTGGAACGTGTTGCTGCGCGAGTACCCGGTGTCCAAGGTCGCGCCGTTGTCTTTGCTGATTCCGGTGTTCGGGGTTGTGGGCTCGATGTTGATGCTTGGGCATCGGGTGGGGGTGAACGAAGGGGTTTCGATGGGAGTGATTTTGCTGGCGCTGGTGGTGGGGATAGTGAAGTGGCCGCGACGGCTTCGCAGCCGCACGTAGCCTCGCAGAGCGGCGGTCCTGCGGGCCGCATCGCAGCCTTCGTGCCTCGTCAGCGGCTCCAGGCAGTCTTTGAATCAGGAAGAAAACGCTCTGGTGCGTTGTGGTACGTGGGCTGTGTGTTTGAACGAATGCTGCCAGTCCAGTTGCGCCTGGACATCACCGACGGCATCCAGGACGCGCTGCGCCCAGTTCTCATCTTCGGGATGAACGACCACAACGCGAAAACCGTGATCATGGCCTTCAAGCTTCACGCCCTCGGAGTCATCGACATGCAAGTCGATATCGAAGGCTGGCGGGAATTTCGAGGGAGAGTTTTCAAGTCCGTGGGCCGCCAGGGCATGGCCATGGCTAACACTGTTGACCACGCCGTCAACACGAATGCCGTGCAGTAACAGCCAGCGTCTGATGTAAGACGGGGTTCGGCCGGACGAGGTATAGACCCAGATGCTGCAACCCTGGCGACGCAGTTTTCGGGTCAGGGAGCGCGTTCCGAACCGCAACGGCTCACCCAGCCAGCGGTGCACAAAGTTCGGCAGCCAGCTGTGTTCAACGTCGCAGTGGTGGAGCTGGCAGGCCAGGGTGTCATCGATATCAAATGAAATACGGATGCGCTGGCGCTTTTGCAGCGTCACCGGGAGGCTGACCTGGAGGGCCTGCTTGAGTCGACCGACGACCGTTGGGCCTTTAACGAGCGTGGATTCTCTGTTCATCAGTGCCTTCCTTGAATGACGGTCAAGGGTTTGTCTTTAAGAAAAAACTTTCTTGGAGCCGGTGACTGATCTTCCAGGAAAGCCGCGTACTTCTTCTTGATCTTGGGCAACTCATACAACGCTCTGACGCCATGCTTGGCAGAGTTGCGTATGACCGATGACGGGTTGAAGTAGCCTTCAGCGTTTTCCAGCGTCAGTACAAACGGCGGCAAGCCCTCACGCATGAGCAAATAGCTGACGATCAGTGAACCGCTGCGGTGATTGCCTTCGATAAACAATTGCGGCTCACTGAGAATGCGCACATAGACACCGGCCGCACGCTTCCAGACTGATTCGTTGCGGTGCGCGCCGTACCAATTGAACAAGTCCTTTATGCCTCCCTCAACGTTGTTGAAGAAGTGCTCCTCGGTCGCCAACAGGTGCTGAGCGTATTCCTGGCGACGCTGCGGGTCGCTGCCACACAGAACGGTCGCATTGATCTCCAGCATCAGGTTCAGTTGCTGAAGGTCAAACAGGTCCACGCCACGGGCGACATAATCGTCAATCAGCGCGTAGCCTTCAAGTACATTGAGCAGCACTTCGTCAGTCAGAGGATCACGCGGCTCGGTAAAGTGCTGGCTGAGTTCGGCAAAGCCGCTCTGTACCTCACGGAGTGAGTGTTCAATCGCTGGCAGGTCAAGACGACGCGATGCAGGCATTGGCGTTCCTGAAAAACGGTGTTCGAGAATGAAAAGCGACCGTACGTCCGACAACGCTTTTAGGCGTTTGGCGCACGTACAGCCTTGAGCAGAGATCGATGGCTTAGCTGAACTTGCCGGTGATGTAGTCACTGGTCATTTGTTCGCGTGGGTTATCGAAGATCTGGGTGGTAGGCCCCATCTCAACCAGATAGCCGGTGCGCGTGCCCTGCGAAATATCCACCGAGAAAAAAGCCGTTGTATCCGCCACACGAATGGCCTGCTGCATGTTGTGGGTCACCAGGGCGATGGTGTAGTCCTTCTTCAACTCCACCATCAGCTCTTCAACCCGGCGGGTCGCGATCGGGTCGAGTGCCGAGCAGGGCTCATCCAGCAACAGCACTTCAGGTTCGGTCGCGATGGCGCGAGCGATACACAGACGTTGTTGCTGACCACCGGAAAGGGACAAGCCGCTGACCTTGAGCTTGTCTTTGACTTCATCCCACAGCGCGGCGCCTTGCAGGGCGTGTTTGACGCGGTCGCCAATGTCGCCCTTGTAGCGGTTGAGGCGCAGGCCGAAGGCGACGTTGTCGAAGATGCTCATCGAGAACGGGTTCGGTTGTTGGAACACCATGCCGATGTAGCGGCGCACGACTACCGGGTCAACGCCCTTGCCATACACGTCTTGCCCGAGGAAGTGCACGTGGCCCTCAAAGCGAAACCCTTTGACCAGGTCGTTCATGCGGTTGAGGCTGCGCAGCACAGTACTTTTGCCGCAGCCGGAAGGACCGATGAAACCGGTGATCTTGTTCTTTTCAATCGGCACATGGCTGTCACGGACGGCCAGGAAGTTGCCGTAGAAAATCTTGTCCAGTTTGCAGTCCATGACCACAGGTGCCTGGGTGATAAACGGAGCGGCTATTTGCGCAGATGATACGTTCAAAATTCAGATGCTCCCGTTCTCAATACTTGGGCTTGCCGAAAATACGGCTGACGATATTCACGACCAGTACGATCATTACCAGTACCAGCGAGGCCGCCCAGGCGAGCTCGAGCTGGTTGTCGAAAGGCATGCCGGAGAAGTTGTAAATCAGTACGGCAAGCGACGCCGTCGGGTTCATGACTGCCAGGCTGCCGTCGTGGAAGATCCAGTAGTTGCTGAACAACGCGGTAAACAACAAAGGTGCGGTTTCGCCGGCGGCGCGGGCCACGGCCAGCATCACGCCGGTCAGGATGGCCGGCATGCCGGTAGGCAATACGATTTTCCAGATCACCTGCGAGCGGGTGCAGCCCATGCCGTAGGCGGCGTCCTTCATGATCTTGGGCACCATCTTCATCGACTCTTCAGCCGTCAACACGACGATGGGCAGCATCAGTACCGCCAGTGCTATGCCACCGGCCGGTGCCGAGTAGGTCCCGGTGGTCATTACCACCAGGGCGTAGGCGAATACACCCGCCAAAATGGAAGGCAGACCTGTCAGCATCTTCGCGGCAAAGCGCGAGGCGTTTGCCAGTTTGCTGTCGGGCCCCAGTTCGGCCAGAAACACCGCCGCCATGATGCCGACGGGGACCGCGATGGCGGCCGCAATGCCGACCATCACAAACGTACCGGCCAGCGCGTTACCAAAACCGCCGCCCGTCTCGAAACCGGTGGGTGGCAATTCGGTGAACACTTCGAGGCTCAGGCGTGCACCGCCGCGGGTGATCAGCATGTAGAGCACGGAAATCAGCGGCACGCTGGCGATCACGGCGCCTGCCCAGACCAGCGTGGTCAACACCAGGCTGCGCAGGGCGCGGCCTTCAAACTTGCGTTGCAGGCTTGGCAAGGCGGCGATTGGGGACGTGAGATTTGTCATTGTTTGTGACCCCGCTGGGCGTAAAGCATGATCATGGAACCGAGGACGTTGACCAGCAGGGTGATGAACATCAGCACCAGGGCTGCGTACATCAACACTTCGATCTCGTTGGGGCCGGCTTCGGGGAAGTTCAGTGCCAACAAGGCCGCCAAGGTATTGGCCGGCGCAAACAGAGAGAGCGAAATGTTGTTGGCGTTGCCGACCAGCATCGCCAGCGCCATGGTTTCACCCAGCGCGCGACCCAGACCGAGGACCAGAGAACCGAAAATACCGGTGGCAGCGGAAGGCACCATCACTTTGAGAATCGCTTCCCAGTGAGTGGTCCCCATGCCGTAGGCGGCTTGCTTGGTTTTCATCGGCACTGCGGTGAGGGCGTCCTGCGAAACAGCAGCGATGGTCGGCAGAATCATGATCGCCAGTACCAGTGCGGCAGGAAGCAGTCCGGGGCCGCTCAACGATGTACTGAAAAAAGGTATCCAGCCCAGTTCGCTGTTCAACCATGCGGTGAGCGGTCGAATCGCCGGGATCACCACGTAAATCCCCCACAGGCCGTACACCACACTCGGGATGGCGGCGAGCAGTTCGACGATGGTGCGAAACACAGCGGCCAGCTTGGCTGGCAAGAAATCCTGGGTTAGAAAAATCGCCATGCTGACGCCGAAAACCCCGGCGATCAGCAGTGCGATCAGGGCGCTGTAAAGCGTGCCCCAAATAGCTGGCAGAATGCCGTACTTGCCTTGGTTAACGTCCCAGACGCTACCGAATATCACGTCAAAACCGTGTTTTTCCATACCTGGAAGGGCTTTGCGTCCCACCTCGAACACCAAGGCGAAGACCAACGCCAGAATCAGAACCACCCCTATTCGCGAAAGCGCGCGGAAAGTGCGATCAACCAGAAAGTCCTTCGCAGAGGGCGGTTGGCAGGCAGAATCCGGGTTAACCGGTACGACAAAAGGTG
The DNA here is from genome assembly GCF_034347405.1 of Pseudomonas sp. CCC3.1. NCBI lineage: Bacteria > Pseudomonadati > Pseudomonadota > Gammaproteobacteria > Pseudomonadales > Pseudomonadaceae > Pseudomonas > Pseudomonas sp. CCC3.1. The sequence continues at coordinate 4,427,340 of NZ_CP133778.1, read as the reverse complement.
TGTTCATTGGCTAATTCCGGAGCAGGGGGGAAACTCTCTCGGCAGGGCTGAGCGCACATGCCGAGAGAGGCCTCACGAGCGTTACTGGATGTTGGCGGAAGCTTTGCGAACTTGATCAACAACCGAAGGTGGCAGCGGGATGTAGCCCATCGAGTCGGAGATTTTCTGACCTTCAGTCAGGCCGTACTCAACCATTTCACGCATGGCTTTGGCCTTGCCCGGGTTTTCGTTGTGCTTGCGGAAGATCATCCAGGTGTACGTGGTGATCGGGTAAGACTTGGCACCGTCCGGATCCGGCAGCCAGGCCACCAGGTCTTCAGGCATCTTCACCGCAGCCAGGGCTTCGGCGCCGCTTTCAGCGTTAGGCACCACATACTTGCCTGCCTTGTTTTGCAGTTGAGCGAAGTCAACTTTAGCCAGCTTGGCGAAGCCGTATTCGATGTAGCCAATCGCGCCAGGGGTCTGGCGAACGGTTGCCGTCACACCATCGTTTTTCGGCGATTTGATGAACTTGTCGCTGGCAGGCCAGTTAACGGTGTTGCCTTCACCCAGGTCTTTTTTGAACTCAGGGTTGATGGCGGCCAAATGCTTGGTGAAGACCGCGGTGGTACCGCTGGAGTCAGCACGCACAACCACAGTGATTGGCAGGTCTGGCAGCTTCAGGCCAGGGTTGGCGGCGGCGATCTGTGGATCGTTCCACTTGGTGATCTTGCCCAGAAAGATGTTGGAGTAAACATCGCGTGGCAACTTCAGCTCTTTAGGATTGCCTGGCAGGTTAAACGCCAACACGATTTCACCGGCGGTCATCGGCAGCAGCTGCACGCCTTCGGCAACCTTGGCGATGTCTTCTTTACTCATCGCCGAGTCGCTTGCTGCGAAATCAACGGTCTTGTTCAAAAAGTCTTGTACACCCGCACCGCTGCCCTTGGACTGATAGTCCACGGTGACGCCTGGGGTTATCTTGCTGAAATCCTTGAACCAAGTCAGGTAAATCGGAGCCGGGAAGCTGGCGCCAGAACCTGTCAGACGTACACTTTCAGCAGCAAAAGACATTGAGGTTGCACAAAGAGAAACCGCAACGGCCAGTGCAGCAGACTTCATTAAACTTTTCATCGAAGGAGTTCCGTGTGAGATCGGGCCCGAGAACTTTGCAACAATGATGTGACACTTTTATGAATGGCGAACGGTCCTACAGGCTCCGGGGTGAGTCAGATGGGGGCCAACACAGGGGTTGCAGCCTTTAAAAGGCTGAACTTAAGGCCCTCGGGGATGAAATATCTTCGTAACAAATTACGACCGAATCATGGCGAAATTCTTCGCCATTTGCCTCAGCAAGCCCGAAATTCCATCCCAAATGCTCGCGTCGACGGGCTGATCGGACCCTAGACATCAGCACCCACTGACGTTCATGGCCTCGATGACCTTGCTGGCGGCACACACACACACACAGCCATGAATATGACTAATGTTTCAGTGAAATCAATTCATTGTTCCTCATGCAAAGGCTCGGCATAGAATGCGTCTTAATGAAAGAAACTATAAGTACGGCTCATTAGAAAGCAGAAAAATAATTGAGCGGTGCTAGTAAGGCCGGAAGTAGATTCAGGTCATCTCAGAATTAGGGCGTCAGATAATCATGAGCAAAGAATTTGCATTTACGATTAAAAGTATTTGTTTTGATGAGGACTATCAGCCCTCAGACACTACGCGTACTACCACCAACTTTGCCAATTTGGCCAGGGGCGAGAGTCGCCAAGAGAATTTGCGCAACACGCTAACGATGATTGATAACCGTTTTAATGCCTTGGCGCATTGGGACAATCCCGAAGGCGATCGTTATACGGTTGAGCTTGACATTATTTCCGTTGAGATGAATGTTGCTGTTGAGAACAGTGATAATGCCATCCCTTTGATTGAAATACTGAAAGCGACTATTGTTGACCGTAAAACCAACGAGCGCATTGAAGGTATTGTCGGGAACAACTTCTCATCTTACGTGCGTGACTATGACTTTAGTGTTCTATTGTTGGGGCACAATAAAGGTCGGGCCGAATTTAGTATTCCAGACGATTTTGGTGATCTGCATGGAAAATTGTTCAAGTGTTTTGTGAATTCAAGTGCTTATAAAGAGCACTTTAATAAGCCGCCGGTTATATGCCTGAGTGTTTCGAGCAGCAAGGTCTATCAGCGTACTGAAAATCAGCATCCGGTATTGGGTGTTGAATATCAGCAAGACGAATACTCATTGACGGATGAATATTTCAAGAAGATGGGGTTGAAGGTTCGTTACTTCATGCCTCCCAATAGTGTTGCGCCTTTAGCTTTCTATTTTTCCGGTGATTTGTTGGGTGATTACACTCCTCTTGAACTCATCAGCACCATCAGCACCATGGATACTTTTCAGAAGATTTACCGGCCTGAAATTTACAACGCGAACTCTGCCGCCGGGAAGTGCTATCAGCCAAGTTTGAAACATCAGGATTATTCATTAACGCGAATTATTTATGATCGAGAAGAGCGCAGCCAGCTGGCTATCGAGCAGGGGCGGTTTGTTGAGGAACACTTTATCAAGCCCTATCAGACGACGCTTGAGCAGTGGTCCGCCAGTTACGCGCTTTGACTCATCCCAAATACAAGGTATTTATTATGAAAAAGTTATTACCCACATCAACGGCTGGCAGCTTGCCTAAACCTTCTTGGCTAGCACAGCCTGAGACACTTTGGTCACCTTGGAAGTTACAAGGTGAAGAATTGATTGAAGGCAAGCAAGATGCGTTGCTTTTGTCATTGCAAGAACAGCAACACGCGGGGATTGATATTGTCAGTGATGGTGAGCAAACGCGCCAACACTTCGTCACAACGTTTATTGAACACCTCAGTGGCGTAGATTTTGAGAAACGTGAAACCGTTAGGATTCGTGATCGCTATGATGCGAGCGTACCGACGGTAGTGGGTGCTGTTACTCGGCAAAAGCCGGTTTTTGTTGAAGATGCCAAGTTCCTGCGTCAGCAAACCAAGCAACCCATAAAGTGGGCGCTGCCAGGTCCGATGACAATGATCGATACGCTTTATGATAGCCACTATAAAAGTCGCGAAAAACTGGCGTGGGAGTTCGCTAAAATCCTCAATCAGGAAGCCCTGGAGTTAGAGGCTGCCGGCGTTGACATTATTCAGTTTGATGAGCCCGCCTTTAATGTGTTTTTTGATGAGGTAAATGATTGGGGAGTTGCAACGCTAGAAAGAGCCATTGAAGGCCTTAAGTGTGAAACGGCTGTGCATATTTGCTATGGCTATGGCATCAAGGCCAATACCGATTGGAAAAAGACGCTGGGCTCAGAGTGGCGACAATATGAAGAGGCTTTCCCGAAACTGCAAAAATCCAGCATCGATATCATCTCGCTGGAATGCCATAACTCTCATGTACCAATGGATCTTATTGAACTGATTCGAGGTAAAAAAGTCATGGTCGGGGCCATTGATGTGGCTTCCCACACCATCGAAACGCCCGAAGAAGTAGCCAATACCCTACGAAAGGCACTTCAGTTTGTGGAGGCTGACAAACTTTATCCTTGCACTAACTGTGGCATGGCCCCATTGCCTCGCCGAGTTGCAAGAGGCAAGTTAAATGCTCTAAGTGCAGGTGCAGAAATCGTCCGCCGAGAACTTTCGAACTAATCGTGGAGTGTCTGGGGGGATTGCCGGGATGCCTCAGGCCTTTCGAAATGCCCCCACTATTCAGGACTGCCTATGTCACTACTCAGTACGGCTATCGAGCCATTGAGCTTTCGCGAAGCGCTCGGGCATTACGCATCCGGCATCACGGTGATTACTTCCCACCTTGATGACGAGCCGATTGGCTTCACCTGCCAGTCGTTCTACAGCGTGTCAATGAACCCGCCGCTGGTGTCATTCAGCGTCATGTCCAGCTCGGCCAGCTACCCCAAAATTCGTCAGGCAGGCCGATTCGCGGTCAATATCCTGTCAGGTGAGCAGGTCAGGATCTCCAACCAATTCGCCCGGCGCGGCGCGGACAAATGGCATGGAGTCCAATGGCAGCAATCGCCGCTGGGCAATCCGGTCATAGCCGGCAGCCTGCACTGGCTAGATTGCGAAATTCACGCCGAATACCCCGCAGGTGATCACCTGATCGTGATTGGAGAAGTGAAAGCGTTAAACCTGCAAGACGCTGCTGCGACACAGCCATTGCTGTACTTCAAAGGGCAGTATTGCAACCTTGAGGCGCATAGCGGGGTTTGAGCGTTTAGCTGCGCCGTCCTCTTTTACGCGTCAATCAATCGAGAGCTTTAGCCTGGCCAGACGTCGAATCTTGCGGTTCGAACCATGCAGGCCAGGAACTGCAGTGCCTGTTATCTGCTTCTATGGCAGGAATCAACGTTTGCGCAAGCACGGGTAGCAAACGATAGCGTCAATGATTGCTGTGCTGGTTAAGCCGACTCTCGAAGTATTGCGCAGTCTCTTTGTCGGTGCAGTACAGGTAGCAACCCTTCATCCCGCGTGTCATCAGGGTTCGGTATGTATTTTTGATAATCACGTCTGTTTCATTTTTCGCGAGGGTAGGTTGCTCTTTCATCATTTTTTTCCAGCCGCGAATCGATTTATCGTGCTTGTCGCGCTCATCCGGGGATGTCACTACCTTACCGTCACGTACGACTAGGTCTGGCCCGATGATCACCCCGATGTAATCGACTTCCAAACCTTGGCAGGTATGAATGCAGCCAACCTGCTCGATGGAGTTCTCAGCGATGATCCATAGGCTGCCATCCTGGTCCAGGTTCCATTGGCGTTTGTAGTCACCAATGACGATATCAACAGCGGAGGGGTCTTTCTTGCTCAACCAAGGCCAGCAATAGCCCGCGACCACACGAGCCTTGTTTCCATGGTTTTTCTCGTCAATGGCGTTATGCAGCGCCTGAGGTGAGTCGAATACCTTGAACTCGTACTCCGAGGTGCTGAGCGTCGGATTTGCTGTCGAGCGAATGCCAAGCACGTCATCCAGCCATGCCATGTAACCGTCAGAACCACTGCAGCGAAACTGTGAAGACAGCACATATTCCTCGACTACAGCACCCTTGGCTTTGGCAAAGGCGCGTATTGCCTGCTTGCTGCCTATGTCGCTCAGGGTCACACGCTGGTCTTCATCGATGAAGAAAATTGAGCATTTCGCTGATTCAATCAGCTCCTTGATCTGGTTTTCGCCAAGGTTCCCATAAAGACCGCTTTTCTCATTCAGCCGGTGAGCTTCGTCCACGATAAGCGCATCGAATGTGTTGGGCTCAGTGTCGATGAACGCCCCAGAGCCTGAAAAGAAATTCGAGAAATGGCTGCGTTTTATGGTGCCAACCAGTTTGCTTTCGTAGACCTTGCGTGGGGCGGCATTCTTCGAGACATATTTGCTTAACAGCCTCAATTCTGTGAGCCTCACCAGTAAATTGATAGCTAGAACAGTTTTCCCGGTGCCCGGCCCCCCCTCAATGATCAGCACCTTTGGTGCCTGGTCCGAGGCTTCGCTTGCTGCCGCAAGCGCTGATTCAAAAATTGCTTTTTGATCGTCAATCAATACGAACTCTGGCTTGCCTGTCATCAGCCCTTCGAGGGCTTCGGCTAGCGCTTTGGATGGACGGATTTTCCCATCGGACAGTTCGTAGAGAACCTCTTTGTTGTCGCCGTGAGCAATATGCTTTTTCAGGAAGCTTCTGAGTTTGGTGAGCTCATCCGGCCCTTTCAGGAACAGTGGGGCTTTGCTGATGTGGGGCTCGTAGTGAGCTGAGTCGATGATGCCGTCGCTGACGTAGTTATGAAGGTAGGCACACGGACGGATTTCGATGCTTTTGTCATACACCGCTTCGTTGAAGCCTTCCAGCAGCGCGGCGTATGACCATACTTGATAGGACGGGTGAATGGTCTCAACGAGGCCGCCACCCAATGCCGTTTTGACGATGGCATCCTTGGTAGTGGCGCTGGCCTTGCTCCATTGCTTCAATTCGATCAAGACGGCTTTTTTTGCCTGATTTTCGTCGCGACCGGTGAGCAGAAAATCGATTCGCTTCGACGACTGCGGAATGTGCAGCTCAATGGCCAGGCCCGCGTCGCTCGGCAGGCCTTCATCCCTAAGGACCTTGGCCATATACGTTAGAGATCCTTGCCACGACCTGATTTCCGACCTGCTAACGTTCTTGCCGGTGGCTTCCTTGAAATGCCTGAGGATCACGTCCTCGATGTCATCGTTATCGTTGTCTTTTAGAAATTGCTGTTTGGTCGCAGCGTAAACGATCACGGGTTGTCCTTAGATTCGGGTTGATCAGAGTCGGTCGTACTTTTTGCTGCTGCTTTTGGCTTTATCCACGGGGTATTTCTGGCCGTTCGAGGCGAGTTTCCGTGTCACCGCCTCGTTGAGGTCGATGCCGAGCACGCTGCTCAGGCGAACCAAATACATCAGTACGTCCGCCAATTCGTCTTTTACGGCGAGGCCGATTTCGGGATCTTTAGCTACGGAGAGCGAATCGGCATCGCTCATCCATTGGAAAATCTCGCACAGCTCTCCCACCTCCCCAGTGAGCGCCAAGATGAGATTTTTGGGGGAGTGGAACTGCTGCCAGTCGCGATCATCTGCGAAACGCTGAAGGGATGCGGCAAGCTTCACTACATCAACCAGTGGTGCGGATGAGCTGTCTGAGTCACTCACGGGGCTATCTCTTGGGCATTAGTGGGGAGAATGTGTAGGAGATCCGGCCTTGGATTGTAAGAGTTTTTTCTGCTTTCGCAGATTTTTTTGCGTTTTTCTCACATGTTAGCTGCCGGCAAGAATTGCTAGCTAAGAAAGAGCTTGGTCAGGAGTCGATAGGGGGGGGGCGATCTACTCAATCGCTTGGCACCAAGGCAGTCATCAATGAACTTTGGTTGTTAACCGGGGGGGGCGGGCTAGCCACCCGCGTGCCCTAGGGCCCGGCGGGTGAAACGACGAATTTTGGACGGGCTGTCACAGGTTGGCATCGAGCAGTCGGCAATAACGATTGCATTCGAGAATGTGTCAGTTGAGATGTGGGACGTAATGTGGAGATTAAGAGACCATGAAAACGCAAAAACCCCCGGAATCTGAGTGATTTCGGGGGTTTTCGTTGTTTCATTTGGTGGGCCGGGGTAATCTGAATTGATTCTGTATCATATTGATTTTTATTGATTATTTTCGGTTAGATTTTCTATTGGAATACCTTATGGAATACCATTCGAGAATCTTCTGAAATTCCTGCCTTTACGTCGACCAAAGCTCAATTCCACAGCTGTACTTCGGATTTCGCCTTTGAGTGGAACCAACGGCTACTGATAGCGATTGCTGGCGCTTGGTTCATTCCTTCACTCGCTCTGGCGAGTCGGCGCGTGCCTTATTGCTGTCGCGTACGGCAAATGCGCTCGTGCTCCAACTCCTCAAGATGTCGCTCGTATTGAGCTGATGGTTCGCGAATTGGCTGTGCAGAATCAAAGTTTCGACACGGATTAAATTGCAGAGGGGCTGGAGGGGATTTGGTGTCTCTGTACAGTGGTCGCGGAGCACGCACCCGATAAGCCTATCGGATCTCTCAGATCAGGGATCCATTGATCGCGTCCGGCTTTACGACGGTCAAGGCTCAGGCTAAGGTGCTGGCATAAGGACATGATTTTCTAACATTTGTCCACGGAAGGTTCCTGATCAGTCGTAGTGAAACTACCGCCCTTCCTTTCCGACTTTGTTGTGCCCTGAAAAACGCGTGCCGAGCAAGGTGCTGTCATCGATCACCAACGGGATTGGCGATTGACGCATCAATGTGGTTGTTGCAAGCGTCCCGAACATCAAAAAATTGCTAAATTGAAGGCGGAAAGTATGGATTTTTCGACGCTGTTGCATCTATGGGGTGCAGCAAGCTCCGAGCAGCTGATCGCGCCAATAACGGTAGTTGGCTTCGTTTTCATTTTGTGCGCTTGGTACTTTGTCCGTTATTTTTGTCCATCCTTCAAACTTAGCAGTCAGCTGAAAAAACTGACTAAACGTGTGCACGGTGTGAAAGCGCTCGCCCCGTCTCAACGGCGCTCTGAATTGGAGCAACTGTTCAATGGAAGCAAGCTGGAGCACTCTTGGCACGAATACGCTGAAACGCTGCACGACCAGTTTGAGTTTCAAGAAGGCGAACAGGTTCTTGTCCGGTCGCGCGCCACCGCCGGAGCCGCGCATTTTTTCTCACCTCAAAGCGTGGTTGATACCCCGCTGGGAACCGAGTTCTATAAACACCTGCCTGGTATTTTGACCGGCATCGGTATTGTCGGAACCTTCTTCGGCTTGATGCTAGGCCTACAGCATTTTGATCCAAGCACCCCTGAGCAGGTAAATGCCAGCGTCGATAAGCTGCTCAAGGACGTGTTGTTTGCGTTCATCGGCTCCTTTATTTCAATCATGGCCTCTATAGCCGTCACTATTACTGAAAAGTGGCGTTTGGGGCAGTGCTATAGGCTCCTTGAGGCTTTCAACGAAACCATCGACGGGCTTTTCGACAGCGGTGTCGGTGAGGAATATCTAGCGGAGCTTGTGCGCTCGAGTGCGGAAAGCTCCGTGCAAACCCGTCAGCTCAAGGACAGCCTGGTAACCGATCTGCGGGAAATGCTGCAGAACCTCGTTGATACCCAAGTCCGCGAAAGCCTCAAATTAGCGGATACCTTGTCAACGACTTACCGTGACTCTGGGCAGTTGTTGGCCGATCAGGTAAGCAGTGCGATTGAGAACAGTCTCAAATCCCCCCTTGAAGCTATCGCGGGTGCGGTTCAGGCTGCCAGTGGCGATCAGTCAGGGCAAGTACAGAACCTTCTTCAGGATGTTCTAGTTGCCTTCATGAACAAGCTGGAAGGTACGTTCGGCCAACAGTTCAACGGTCTACACGAACTGATGGGCCAGTCCGTTGCCGCCATGCAGTCGATGCAGCAGGGCTTTTCGACGCTGATCCAGGATATGCGTTCGGCTAGCGAGTCCTCGACCCAAAACAGCTCGACCATGATCGCCCAGTTACTCTCCGATATGCAGGCCGGACAGAACGCCATGCAAGCGGGGATGAACGAGATGCTCGCCAATCTCCAGGCTTCGGTTGCCCGGATCGGCAACGAAGGGGAGGGGGCAGGTGCTCGAATGGCCGAGCAGTTGGAGAAGTTGTTTGCTCAAAGCGAGACTCGCCAACAGGCAATGGCTGAGAATCTCCAGGCTTTTGTTGAGTCGATCAAGCAGAACATCGGCCAAGGTCAACAGGACACCATGGCGAAAATTGCGGGCTCCGTTGAGGTGCTGGGTGAGCAACTCTCGGCAGTCTTCAAGCAATTGGAGCGCGGCCAGCAGCAGATGGATCAAACCACCCGCGCTGCACAGGCTGACCTGCATCAAGGCACCCGTGACTTGGTGGGCGGTCTTGACGAACAGGTCAAGGCGTTGCTGCAAACAGTGTCAGAGCAACAGAAATCTGCACAGGACACCGTTAAGGCATTGAGTGCCCAAACAGAGCAGCATTTGCAGAGCATGCAGCTAGGCGCAGACAAGATGCGGGCGGCGGCTGAGCGGTTTGAAACGGCCGGACAAAGCGTTGCGCGAGCCAGCGAGTCGACCGCTGGGCTGATGGGCACAGTCCAGGGCGCAGGTACTGAGCTTGCACAGGCATCACGTGAGTTGAACACCGTGGTCGCGGACTATCGAAACAATCGTGAAGCGCTTGCAAAAACTCTCGCGGTCATCGAAGGGGTTGTCGCAAGCGCACAAGGTGAGGCCAGCGGTCGCAGTCAGTATCTCCAGGACCTGAAGGTGCAAAGCGAGCGGATGCAGGCGCTTAACCGTGAAGTGTATGAATACCTGGAAAACATCAGTGGTGTGCTGGGTAACGGCTTCAAAGAGTTCGGTAATGGCATGGAAAGCGCATTGAAACAAACTTTGGGCAGCTTGGATAACGAGCTTCATAAAGCGGTGACTAGCCTCGCGGGCGGTGTAGACGGGGTCAAGGACAGTCTCGAGGAGTTTGGTGAAATCATGGAAAAAATCAGGCGATAACGGAGGCTAGTCGATGTTTGGTAAGCAAATGCCTTCGGTTGCCCGTTCAAAAGACGAGGGAGAGAAGCCTTTCTGGATCTCCTTCGCTGATTTGATGACCGCTATGATGATTCTATTTCTTGTGGTCATGGTGGCAGCTTTGAGCTCTGTGACACAGCGCATTAACCAAGCGGAGCAAGGAGAGAAGCAGCGTAATAGGGACATTAGTCAGATCTGCGAGGACCTGAGCCTTAAGGCGAAGACTGCCAGTAAAACTATCGTCGTGGATTGCAAGGACAACCGAATTAGCTTCGGGGATGCTGGCCGCTTTGGTCATAACCAGTACGCGCTGAGCAACGATGGCCAGTCGGCACTTCAGGAGGTTGTGCCAATGATTCTGGACGCGGCTAACAGTGAAGAAGGCCGAAAGTGGTTCAAACAGGTTGTGATCGAGGGATCGACAGACACCGACGGTTCTTATCTTTATAACCTGCACCTTTCACTGCAGCGTTCAGAGTGGGTGATGTGTAGTCTGCTCGATAGCCGCAGCCCGCTCCAAGTCGGATTGTCGGGGGAGCACCAACAGCAAATCAGATCGATTTTCCTGGCGGGCGGTGTGTCGTTCAACAATGCAAAGGACACCAAGGAAGAAAGCCGGCGAGTGGAGTTGCGCATGCAGTTCTTTGGCTTGAAGGAAAAGGAGGACAACCTCAAGCCAGAGGTACCGGTGTTCAATAACACTGATATGGAAAAGTGTCAGTTGGCGATGAGCCGATGACTAGCCCAATCGCGAGGCTTTCCGCCGCTATTAACCTGAGTCTGTTGGCACATCGCACGGGGCCGGCGCCTGAACCGTTGGCGCGATTCCCCCGTCTGGGTGCTGCGGGAATTGATCTTTACGAAAGATTCGAACGCGCTGAAAAAGCTTTGCCGCCACCTCAGGAAAAACGCCGCGCTGCGATAAACAAATTCCGCAATGTACTCCCACTCAACGCCTCAGAATGGCGTTTGGTTTTTGCCGGTCTCTCGGACAAGAGTGAGCGAGTCGGACCGATACTGGACGATGACCAGCTTTTTGACCGAGTGCATAAAGAAATCCATCACCGCATTGAAAAACGGAGATTGAGCCGCCGAGATTGGTTGGCGCTGTGCTTTAGCTACTTTGGGTACGAGGCCGCCACGCCTGATCAAAACGCCAATTGGTGTGTGTTGCGGGCAGACGTTCAGCTTGGCTTCGAATGCGTCAGAGGTCAGCAAAAACGCGAGAAGGAATGGGTGCATATCGTCCAGCAGCATCAGGAGCTTTTTTCCGAGCAGGCAGGTGCCAGGCTGGGTGACCAGATGTTCAAGGGAGAGATCAGCGACCTTTCGGCATTGCAGACGATTGCGCAGATCCCTGACAGCAGTTGGCTGTGGCGAAGGATCTTTAACGTACTTATCTCTCGTATTTTTATGTTGGATGACGCCGAGTTTTCTCAGCGCTTAGCCGACCTTGTCGACATCGGCCGGCAGCATCCGCGGCACATGAACGACATTCTGAGTGCATGCCTGTCGCGTTATCACTTGGCAGCGTATCGAGAGAAGCCGTCGTCGCTGCTCAAACAGGTCGCCCTCGACAACTGGGGTAGCCCTCAGATCCGTTCCAGACAAAACAGCTGGCTGCAGTACGTTGAAAAAGATGTCTGTGCAATGGTCGTTGCGTGGTTCGCGAAGGAAGATCTGGAGCACTTCTTCAACCTGTTGAAGGGAGACTCCGAGGTTGATCAGTCGCGCCTGTATTACTGGCTAAGATTTGCCAACCAAATGAGCTACACCCGAATCGTCATGGGCTCCGACGCCTGGCAAGACAGTGGGCGGGACTTCGTTCATTTCCGTGAGAAGAACAAAGGGCGCTTGAGCAAGTTGGTAGGCGGTCCCGGGCACAATAATGCTGTAGTCATGCAGATTGGAAACTACTTTTTCGTGGAGTTTTCTGGAACAGGTAATGCCTGCTATGTGTACAAAGCAGATAATTCACCGTTCAATCCGGACAAATCTCAGCTTGCACTTAAAGCAGATCTGAAGCAGGCAAGTGCTTTCAATCCTATGCGGCATTCACCTGCACCTAGCCGCCCAAATCGCGTAGAGGGCTGGCTCAGCAAATTCGATGATGCCCTCGAGAAATTGGGTATTCGTGTGCAAAGTCAGGCCGGAGCGCCAGGTTCAGCCAAACCATTGCCTTTCGAAGACCAAGTCCGTGACGCCCTGAAGTCGGTCAAACACAAAGTCTATGACCAGCGCGCGCGCGGCGGTGCGTTTCAGGTCCAGCTCGATGACAACGATCTGGCCGCTGTTGCTGCGCTCCAACGCCTGGGCTTCAAGCCCGTCAATCACCAGCCACTCCGGTTCTGGAGACAGTAATGCTCAAGCGTTTCCTCAAAGGCATTGGCCTGCAGCCGAATTCGGCGGTAGAAAATACTGAGCCTGTTTTTTCCATTGAGGAGCAGGGCATTTGTTATCCCCTGAGCTTGGCGGAGAATACGGAGTCCTGGCCGCTGGCAAGCTATCTAGATCAGTTGGAAGAAGAAGAGTTCGTCTCCCAACTCAGCGATGGCTGGCTGCTGACATGGGATGAGCTCTATCGGCTTCTGGATGAACCAGAGCACTTAACAAGCGTGCCGCTATTGGGCTTGCCATCAAAGACTGCACTCATTCCTCAACTGAGCAGCCAGGGCAGTCTTGCCTCCGACGACTTCAAAGTCTCCATCAGTGGATGGCGTGACCCCCAGTCCAATGCAAATGTGCAGGTGCAGCGTACGGGCGCCATTGTCCAGTATCACGGAACAATGGAAGTTCTGCCTGAGTCGTGCTGGAAACTGACTGGTGCGGTACGACAACTTTATCTGGCTCAACAAAGTGAGCCAGGTGAATTAACCAACCAGGTCGGCTGGGCCAGTATCAGGAAGCTGGCGCGCAAGGCGGGTGCCGGTTTGGATGGTTTCCTGGATAAGACCGTCGTTATCAAACCTGAAAGCTTGCGACTCAACCCGCGAAAATCGACAGTAGGTAATACGCCGGTTATCGAACTGCAACCAACTTTCGAAGGTCAGCCGGCAAACTGGCTTGAGAGTTTTGACGGTGCCAATCAGGTTCAGGATCGATATCGGGTGATCGGTGATGATGGATCGTTAACACACGTCCTGATTGAGCCCGAAGTCAAATCAGTATTGGACTATGTGCGCTCGTTGCCCGGGCGTCGGGTCGCTGGCGACGATGCTCTTTCATTCGTCCGCAATCCGTACAGCGTACTCGGCGAAAGTGCCGCGCAAGTGCTGGATACCGAGACCTATGAAGACGACCTGGCTGAGGCTGGGATTTTCTTTCACCGCTTTCATCTGGAACCCAAAATGGATGAAGCGGAACATCGCATCGAGCAGGTAAACCTGACGCTCGAACCGATCTCGCAAACCCCGCAAGCGCCCATCGAAGTCGAGTTCAAAGCGGCTTATGAACTCGCGCCATTCGTGCATGAGTTGCAGCTGAAATTGGCCGCTGGCATGCCAGCTGGTTTCTGGCAGGGCTATGAGCTGGAACTCAGCGATTTTGATTTGCGCCAGTTGGCAGGCATCAGCGATCTGCTTAAGCGTTGGCAAAACGAAGCGGCCGGTACTGAGTTCGACTCAGTCCTAGACCTGTCTCTTTACGGCGACCGTGTGACTGGCATCGGGGAAGCGGAAAGAATTACTTCGCCTTTCCTCGTCAAGGAGGCGACCGAGAACTGGTTGCCGAAGGATGTGGCGGCGCTGGGCATTGACGCAGAAATTTTTGGGCGTTGGGATCCATCCGACCGTGCTCAATTTGAAGCGTTTGAGCAGCGGCTGGACGAAGCTCGCGCTGCCGGTGATGAAACGGTCTGTTTGCCAGAGTCCGAAACACCGCTGTCGATTGCCGCCGCCGAGCAACTGTTTAATGCCTGGTCCAAGAAGATCGCCCCTGTCGAGACCGGCCTGGTCCAGCAACAGGAAAAAGTTGGTCGCGCCGTACTGCAAATCGGCCACAACATCGACGAACCGACCTACGTTGAGATTCGCCAAGCAGCATTACGCGCCGCTTTGGATGCAATACCAGAGTTGCCCAGCTTGCTCAAGCCTGAGGTCGTATTGCGTGAGCACCAGCTTCAAGGCGTCGCGTGGTTGCAGCATTTGTTCCGCTTGTCCCCCGCGGACGTGTCAGGTTGCTTGCTCGCTGATGATATGGGGCTTGGGAAAACGATCCAGTTGCTCACCTTCCTTGTCTGGTACCTGGAAAAATATCCACAAGACAAACCGACACTTATCGTCGCCCCAGTTTCGTTGCTTGATAACTGGGAGCGTGAGCTTCATCGGTTCTTCTTCGCTGATGCGCTACCAGTGTTGAAGCTCTATGGCTCAGCCTTGAGTGCAGTGAAGTTCAAGAAGGAAGAAATCCCTGCTGACTTGAAAGCCAAGGGCATCAAGAATTTGCTGCGCCCAGGTTGGGTGGGCGGCGCCCGAATCGTCCTGACGACTTACGAGACACTTCGCGATCAGGAGTTTTCCCTGGCGCGCCAGCAGTGGTCGATCGTCGTGTGCGATGAAGCGCAGAAGCTGAAGAATCCCGCGGCACTGGTGACTCAAGCGATCAAAGCCATTCCTGCAAGATTTCGAGTGGCGTGTACCGGTACGCCTGTCGAGAACACCCTGATCGATCTCTGGTGTCTATTCGACTTCATTCAACCAGGTTTTCTAGGGGGATTGAACCAGTTCGGTCGCGAGTATCAGCGCCCAATCGAAGCCGCGTTGGAGCGTGACACGGTTGCCCTGGAGCGCCTTCGAGGGCTTATCGATCCGCAGACTTTGCGCCGAACCAAGCAGGACATTGCCAAAGACCTGCCCGCCAAAATCGAAGACACAGCATGCCGTTCACTTAGCATGCATGCCTTGCAACGCAATCTGTACCTGTCCGAAATATCCGCGTACAGCCAGAAGCAGCAGATCGAAGAACAGCTCGATCAAAAGACCTCCGGCATGCTCGGGTTGCTGCACAAGCTCAAGCTCATTTGTGCTCATCCTTACAGCGTTCAGCCAGACAAGCGATTGCGCGACAACTCGCCGAAGCTGCAATGGTTGATGCAGACCCTTGAGTCGATCAAAAGAGCTGGAAATGGCGACAAGGTCATTGTCTTTACCGAGTTGCGTGATATTCAGCGGGAGTTGCAGCACTCGATCCAGGAGCATTTCGGGTTTCGGGCAACCGTCATCAACGGCGATACCAGTACCAGCAGCCAGAGTGCGAATAGCCGGCAGCGGCTGATCGACCAATTCCAGGAGCTGCCGGGATTCGCAGTCATCATTCTGTCGACCATCGCTGTCGGGTTTGGGGTGAACGTGCAGGCAGCCAACCACGTCATTCACTTCACCCGTTGCTGGAACCCGGCCAAGGAAGATCAAGCAACTGACAGGGCTTATCGGATTGGGCAGGAGAAGGATGTCTATGTGTACTACCCGACGGTTCGTGATGCGCAGATGCCGACGTTCGAAGCGACACTCGATGAGTTGTTGAGTAAGCGGCGGGCGTTGGCGCGGGACATGTTGAGTGGGGCTTCGGATATTCAGGCTTCGGACTTTGAGGCGCTGCTGAAAACACGCTGAGCCCGACTTGCAGGAAAACGTTGCTTGGCGATATGTCAAATATAAGTACAGGTAAGCACCTGCTCGGGTTTGCAAATAGGCAAAAACCAGCCAAGTGGCGCTTGTCTGGTACAACCTGTGAGCGGATTGCTTACCTGTGCACACGTCCAGTATTGGCGCCGAAAGCTCAGCGGCTTACTGTGCGCAGCATCCGAGTCTGCTGCCCACCTTAACCCGCTCTCCTGAGCAAGGCATGATGCAAGAACTCCTAACCGGAAGAACCCGACTGCTATGACCAATCTGAGCACGGAAGCGATTCACCTGCCGCAACCCACTGAACTATCCAGCCAGATCGTCAGTGTCTATGAACTGCTTATGGATTCTGCGCTGGATGTTCCCCAGTACCAGCGTCCCTACAAGTGGACCGGGAAGAATATCAACCAACTGTTCTCCGATATCGCCATCCACAAGGACAAGTCCGCCTACCGCTTGGGCACTATCGTTTTTCATCAAGAGGGTGGGACAAGGAACATCGTCGACGGCCAGCAGCGGACTGTCAGCCTGCTGCTGGCGGCCCGTGCGTTGATTCAGCGTAACAAAGAAAAAAAGCTCGAACGCAACGACCTGCAAGAGCGCCTGCTTAAACTTGAGCAAGCGATGGTGAACCCAAGCTTTAGCAGCGAGATCTCGCAGAAGAACATCCACAGCAATTACCTTGAGGTGGCCCGCATAGTTTCCCGTGCGGACTTCACCGAGGTGCATATCGACTTCTTCCTGAACAAGTGCCAGGTCGTGGCCGTGGCCTTGAACGATGTGTCGGAAGCCTTCCAGTTCTTCGACTCGCAGAATGCGCGGGGCAGGGACCTGGAGCCCCATGATCTGCTCAAGGCTTATCATCTGCGTGAATTCGGCCCGCATGACGAGCCATTGAAGGCGGCAACTGTAGCGCGTTGGGAGAACAGCGACTCCAAGGAGTTAGCCACACTGTTCTCCCAGTACCTGTACCGCATCCGCAACTGGTCGAAAGGGATTTCGGCCCGTTACTTCAGCAAAGATGACAGCGACTTGTTCAAGGGCGTGAACATCGACACGGTGGCCAGCTATCCCTATGTGGAGCAACTGCGCATCGCTCACCATTTTGTCGATAACTACAACGGGCAGTACGAGCGCAAGATCGACTCGCGCGAGCTCGGTTTTCCCTTCCATCTGGATCAGATCATCATCAATGGCCGGCGTTTTTTTGAGCTGATCAGCCACTACCAGAGCAAAGTGGCGCGGATCAGCGCCGAGTCCTGGAACGGGCATGAACTGGCGGGGGCTGAGGGGCTCGATGGCTATGCGAAAACTATCATGGATACCCTCAATACTTACCCGGCAAGAACCCGAACCGGCGATTGTTATGTACGGGCGATGTTCGATTGCCTATTGATCTATTACATCGACAAGTTTGGTCACGCGGATATCTCCCGCGCCATCGAAAAGGTTTTCGTCTGGGCCTATAGCCTGCGCCTGAAGATGCAGGTAGTGCAGCTGGCAAGCATGGATAACCATGTGCTGGAGAACAATCTCTTCAGGTTGATCAAGGAAGCCACACGTCCTTGCGACTTTATAAACTGCAGCCTGGCGGTGTTGAGCGGTACGAAGTCAACCAGGACCGGTGAGATCGAGGCTCTGTTCAAGGCGATGAAATATTATGAGTAATGAAATCAGCCAGCTTTCCATCAAGGCGCTGCTGAGCGGTAGCGTTGAGTATGTTATCCCGATGTATCAGCGTAATTACGCCTGGGAGGAGGGTGAGATCACTCAGCTCATTCAGGACGTGATCGACTACCTGCCAACGACCTCTGATAAAGCGCGCAATTACTACATTGGCACTCTGGTGGTGTATGAGCGCCCGGATAGCAAAACCCCGGTGTTTGAAACCATTGACGGCCAACAGCGGCTGACGACCCTGTCGTTGTTGACGTCGTATCTGAAAAACACCCGGTTGGTGGATCTCGCCTGGTATTCGACTTTGAGCATTCACTTTGACAGCCGCGAGAATTCGCGCGCGACCTTTGCGGCCATCTTCGAGGGGAAGTTCAACGACGATCCTGCCGAGGTATTGGTCGAGAGGCAGATCAATACCGGCATCCTCAATGGCTATCGGCTGATCCAGAAAGTCTTGCCTCAGAAGCTGAAGGAGAAGGGGATTTCGCCTCAGCAATTCGCCGACTACTTGTTTGACTACGTACAAATCATGCGGGTAAAGGTACCGGCTGATACGGACCTGAACCATTACTTCGAGATTATGAACAACCGCGGTGAGCAGCTGGAAAAGCACGAAGTGCTCAAGGCGCGGATGATGGAGAAGTTGCAGGGTTGCGAGCAGAGTCAGAATTGCTTGCACGCAGTATGGGAAGCCTGCGCCAACATGGAGCGCTATGTGCAAATGGGCTTCACGCCTGGCCAGCGAGGCAGCATTTTTGGCGAAAAAAACTGGGGACAATTTGAACTCGCTGACTTCGATTCGCTTCGGGCTGCGTTGCACAGTACGCAAGAGGTGGCTGCCCAGCAGGACAATCGCTTGACCCTTGATCAGATCATTGCCAAGGCACCAGTCGCTGCGAAGCAGGATGAGCCAAGTGAGGACTCGCCAGAGCGTTTCAACACGATTATTAACTTCCCGAACTTCCTGTTGCATGTGCTGCGCGTCGATATCCAAGCGGACATCCCTCTGGATGACAAGCGCCTGCTCGACACCTTTGAAGAGTACGTATTAAAACAACCCGACCCAGTGGCCGCGGTGAAGCGTTTTACCTTCAGCCTGCTGCGCTGCAAGTATCTGTTTGACCAGTATGTAATCAAGCGCGAGTTCATCAAGGGCGCTGATGGCTGGAGCTTCAAACGCTTCAAGTGGAATGAGGGCGGTGAGCGCAGCCGCGCTGGTCGAGGAAGTTATGTGAATACCTTCGGCGAAGAGGACGGTAATGAAGGCATCAACCGTCGCATTCTGATGCTGCTGTCGGCATTTCATGTTTCTACGCCAACGCTGGTCTACAAACACTGGCTGAATGCAGCGCTGCATCACCTGTTTCATGCTGATCAGATTGACGCTCAAGCTTATCTTCAGCACATGGAGTCGGTCGCCAAGGCGTTTGTCTTTGACCGATTTCTCGCTCCAGAGACAGGCCTGGATTACTACGCGATCATTTATCAGAACAAGGGTGGATGTCAGACACGTCGCGAAAGCATTACCGCGGAGAAAATTGAGTCCAGATTGACGTTTGGCAACATCGAAAACAACCTGGTGTTCAACTTTCTGGACTACCTGCTTTGGCTTGAGCACGGCGCAAGCGAGCCGGTTAAATCCTATGAATTCACTTTCCGTAGTTCGGTAGAGCATTACTACCCGCAGCATCCATTAGACGGACAAGTTCAGCTCGACGCTGGCGCGCTGAATTCGTTCGGCAATCTCTGCCTGATCAGCCATGACAAGAACTCACGCCTGAGTAATTTCATGCCCGCGGCTAAGAAAGAGTTTTATAAGAACAACACCATCGACAGTGTTAAGCAGTATCTGATGATGGAAGCAGAGCCTTGGGAAGCCGGTGCTATATGCACACATTCCCAACACATGAATAACGTGTTGCTCAGGAGCCTCGCCAGTAAACACGAAACCGAGTAAACCCTGCAGGATGCATCTGGTTACTCAAGAACCTCGCTCTGAACACCGCATCCGGAATGGCGCTCAGACCCAGGATGCGGTTCTCAGCGAAAACTGTCGGCTCAACCGTTCACGACACTCCCTGTCGCGAAGGCCCCTCATGCTTCTCTCATCAACAGGCAAAACGATGGTTTTCATCGACCCGAGCCACTGAGATCTGTAACCCCGAGAGGCCGCACCATGAAAAATCTGTTCGCAATTGTTGGCGTCATCGTCGTCGCCAAGAAAGGCTACGAGTTCTTCCGTGAATACATGGAGATGAAACAAGAGCTGGAAAAACGAGCGGCTGAATCGGCCTGACAACTGCGGCACTGTCGACCGCGTTTTTTTCACCACCAGCAGGTTGTTCTCTAATGCCCTGGCCACCACATCCCTTCACATTCACCTGCCCCCAATGCCATTGGCATAAAACAACTGTGCCACCTAGCGATGCGTTGCGTGAGGGCAAAGACTGGTTTTCAGCTTGCCCTGCATGCCAGCATGTCGACCTGGATGTCCGGCCTGCGACGGGGCTGGAAATCTTCAAGGCCAAGCTGGCGCGACCGTTTAGCTAAAGTCTCATTCAGTTCGAGGTTTGCGATGTGTAAAGATCAAGCTGAAGGTTACCCGGACACCCCATCACCCTCGGTAGTCGAAGCAGAGGGTGAGGTCGAGTACAGCGAGGAGTTCGCCGCCATGATCCTCGAACAGGAGCAGAGCGGCTGTTTCCAGGAAATTGATGTCGACGACATGCTCGCAATGCTCGACCGCATGATCCTTGAGGCCCAAGGCTTGGGCAGTGTGCATTAGCTCTCCAAGCAGAGCGTCAACAACTGATCCAGCTTGCATGGCGAGACTTGGCCGTCCATGCCCCAATGATCGCAGGAGTATGTGCCGCCGCGCACCGCTTTGCCTTCGTCGTCATAGACGGCAATGACCGCGTTCCACAGTGATGCCTTTGGTGCTTCGCTCAGAGGATCCAGGCACAGCAGATGAGTGGGTTGGTAGACACCGCCATCCTCATAGCCCTGATGCCCCACGACCATCAACCAGTGGCCTTCCAGCTTCGACCAGCTCACGCAGACCAGGACGACAGCGTCGCTTTTAATGGCGTCCTGTACAGCGTCGACGATCTCTTTCTTATTTCCATTGATCAGCTCAGACAAAATTCCCTCACCCCGAAAATGCCCCGCCAGGCCAATCAGGTCCTTGGTGGTTGTGCCCCGGGAAACCAGTGCGCCATGCTCTCGAAGTGCATTACGGAATCGGCCATCGCGACTGCGTCCATC
This sequence comes from Pseudomonas sp. CCC3.1, assembly GCF_034347405.1. Lineage (NCBI taxonomy): Bacteria > Pseudomonadati > Pseudomonadota > Gammaproteobacteria > Pseudomonadales > Pseudomonadaceae > Pseudomonas > Pseudomonas sp. CCC3.1. Next base: position 4,406,691 of record NZ_CP133778.1, on the reverse strand, counting down.
CCAGTCGCCCATGTAGGCGATATGTTCCCTCTCAAGCGCACCCAGGGTAATCAGACCCATCATCAGGGCGTAGGGTCCGCAAGCGGCATCAGCATCTCCTTGACGCATGTGTATCAGGCCCGGTTTGTCGAGGGCGCTGGTAACAGGGCCGTCGGGGGAAACCATTAGCCAGGGACTGACAAACATTTTATTCATTGCAAATTTCCTTGTCGCAAAGCTTTGACCGCAAAGCGGTTGCTTCCCTTGATAGATGGATGTGGCAATCAGCGGTACTGACTGCGGACGTCAGACCCGGACCACCGGGTAGCAGGCGTCTCCCCAGAGGGTGGCGGGCTTATCAAGCATTAACTCAATGACCAACGGGACCAGCTTGCCGAGCAGATTGCTGCAGTCGCGCAACTGAGGTCGATTGATGCTGCTGTCCCAGGTCGCACCGCCGTGCATGATCTGATTACGCAAGGTGTAGATTCGATTGAACAGCACCGCGAGCACTTCAGCGGTATCGCGCTGTGCCAGCGCTGCCTGCGCTCTGCGTCGGCCATCGGCAAAACGCTCGGTCCATTGCTGTTCGCTGATCTTGCCATTCTGGTAATCCCAGAAACTCTGAAAAACGTACTGATTGTCCAACAGCACGCGAATGCTTCCGGAAAATTCAGACCACACCAATTTCTCAATCTGCCGCCCCTGGTCCAGGTCGCACAGCTTGCGAAGAAAGGCGCGGAAGGTTTCCTGCTCCGAAAGTCGATAGTTCTCATCGATGTCAGTCGCATAGGCCGCGTTGAAGGCAATCCACAAGAAGACGAAACGGCCGTCGGCGTCGTCTGCCTGCTCTGCCCGCTGCAGCCAGCTCAAGGAGCGGTGTACACGCAAAGTGAGATTGACGTGATGAGTGTCGCGTTCAAGGCGGTGACGCGCCTTAAGGGTCTGGAAATCCATGAGGGCTGACTCGTTAGGCAGATAGGTGGTTGTCGTTCACATCGTGGTGTCATGCAAGGCCAGACTTTGGCGCTGACTGTCGATCAAGGACTGGCGTAGAGTCTTTGGCTCGTCGATACGGATGGCGCCAGCTTGTGACAGCAGCCACCATTTCAGCTCCCAGCTGTTGTTGATCGTGGCGGTCAAGAGAGCACCGTCCGATTCATCAATCAGTTTCATATCCTCCGACAGCGGAGTCTCGCGCAGGCGTTTGGCGAGAGTGGGGTCGACCCAGGCGCGTAACTGGATCATCTGGCCTTCGCCAAACTGCATGGCACCACTCTGGACGTAATCGGCTAGCTTGAAGTCCGCGGGTCTTCGGCCGGGTTGACTGAGAAGAGTGACGGCTTCGAAGCGATGGGCTGCGTACAGTCGAACGTCGTCGAAGACCTCGGCGCAGGCGACCAGGTAGGTGATCTGCCCGCGCTGCACCAAACCCAGTGGACTGAGCGCGAGTTCATGCACGCGATTTTTATTCGCCGACCGGTACCGGCAGTGCAGTTGCAAGTCTTCGAGCAGTGCTCGATGCAACTGGTCCAGATGCTCTGCATTGATTTCCGGGGCAATCAAGTTCAGTGCCGGTTGTACGCTGGCGACCTTGTCGACCCAGCGCGCCGAAGCGCTTTCCTCACCAAGAGCCGTGAGCTTTTGTCGCGCTTGACTGAAGCGAGGTTCAAGGCTCTTGAGCATCAGCCCGGGTACCAATGGGCGAATGCTGTCCTCCACCAAACGCAGGGTCAGCGCTTCTCCCACCGTGATTCCAGGCAGGTCGATGGAGCGTCCAGGTTGCCAGTACCAACCATAAGGCGTGCCTTTATCGTTGCAGTGCAATGGAAACAGGCTCGACAGTTCGTTGAGGTCTCGCTCAACCGTACGTTTTGTCGTGCGATGGCCGGCCTCTTCCAACTGTTGGAGGAGTTCGGCGGCAGTAAGGCCTGGGGCACGATTTGGAAGCAGTTTGAGCATTTCCCATTGGCGGGAGATGGTTGTGCGGGTGGAGTGCGTGGGCAACGCTGGTTTCCTTACTCTGGCTCACGAACCGCAGAGCATGGCGTCAAGCGTGAGTAATATCAACTGGCCATAAGCTCGAGGCAAAAAAGTCATCTCAATGTCCGGGGAGCCTCTGCCTTTACCTTTGGATGAAGCACATTGCACTCATGCGCGTCACACCTTGTCGCCGAGTGAGGAACAATGGATGTCGACTGAATTGATGGTGTGCCTGAATTCTTTACATATGGACGCGGCAAACTCTGCGCGCAAAGGAATAGTGTCTATCCGGGGCTCCGGACCTGTTCCGTTTGTTTACCTGTATGAACAAACAACGTGGACGTAGCCTGTTCTTTTGCTTAGGGTGTGGCCTTTCGACACTACTTGGAAGGGCGCGGGATGAAGCGCAAACAGTTCCTGGCACAACCTGAAGTTCAGTCTTTCATTGCATGGCTGGAAGCGAATTTGCCGACGCTCACGTTCAAGCTGCGTTTCAAGTCCAGCAAGTTCGTACCTGACGGTTTGGTGACTGATGTCCAAGGGTTCGAGCAGGTCCTTGAGCACTATTGCTGGAAGGCAAGTTGGCTGGACACCCACCCAAGCGCGGTGGATTCACAAACCTGGCCTGAAACCCGGCGCTCTCTCGGGCAGCTTCGCGAGTGGCTGACAAGTGCAGTCAACGCGGGCGATGAACAACAAGCTTTGCAGGCGTGTTTGCAAATCCTTCGTTGGGGTGGCGTGCGTGGAGCCATTCCCTTTTTGCATCGTTTGGCCGCAAATAACGAGTTGTCGCGTTATTTGAAAAAGTTGGCCGTGCTTGTGTCGCTTGACGGTAGCAATGATCTTGATGATCTCGATACGAGTAGCGTCGAGCGTTTCGATGCTGGCCTGACCAAGATTCACGCCTTGTTGGATATCTCGGGATCCCCCATTTATGACAGTCGCGTAGGCGCTGCGATTGCCATGTTGTATTCGATGTTTCGTCAACAATGGGTGGGAGTTGGCAAACCCTTGCTCGCATTCCCGTCCGGAGCCGCTCGTGGCAGCCAGATTCGCAACCCGGGAGCTTTCTTGAACGGGCTGGCGGCGCCGCAGTTTTCGGCGATCGATTATGCAGAATGGGCACGTTGGCAAGTGCGCTTGGGCTGGATTATTCGAGACCTGCTTGAACGTACCAAATGGTTCGCCGAGCAAGGGTCAATGCCCGCGCGTTGCCACGCCTTCGAGGCCAGTCTGTTTATGCTCGGCTACGACCTGCGGTGCTTCGGTGCGATGCTGGCGACTGATCCGAATCCAGCATTGCCAGAGATCGAGGTGAAGACGCGGGAAAGTGACGGCAATGGTTGGGTACCTACGGGGCACCCCTTCAGTCAGGTCCTCAAGGATTATCTGACGTTCCGTCACGGCGGCGCACTCGACAGTAAAGCGTCCTTCGTTGCCTGGCTGATGGCCGACCCAAACAATGATCAATCACTCAAGCGTGCTACCGCCCTGGGCTACTGTTTCCCGTTTACGATCCAGGAGTTCGACCTGTTCGGTCGGCCGCTCGAAGAGCTTGAGCGAATCGTTGCTGGTGGCAAGGATGGATTGTGTGCGGCACTGGCGACCGAGACATTGGAGCCATTCTCTCTGGGTGATGAACGGGTAGGTGTCTGTTTGGTGGATGTATTGATCACGGGCAATGCGTATCTGCGTGCGACGACCGAGAAAGAGCGCATCGACTACATCATGAGTGCCGGGTATGCAGGTACCGCGAACTCCGCAAGGACGTTGATGGCATTGGGGCGTAACGTGGGCAAGCACTTCGGTCTGCTGGATGAACAACATTTGCCGACGACTTTGTTTGGGCAATTTTTCTGCGAATGCTTGCTCGACGCCTGACTCCCATACGACATTGAACCAGCGTGACGCGATCCAGGTCGCTTCACCGGACCGGAGCGACCATGCAAACCCGAAACGGAATTCAGCTGTACTCCGCCTCAGATATCTGCGGTTTTCTTGAATGTCAGCACCTGACGGCGCTAGACCTTCAGAACCTTGTCTTGCCCATGGCAAAAGCGGCGGCGAGCGATCAGAACCGATTGATACAGGACAAAGGCCTGGCCCATGAGGCGGCCTTTTTCGAGCGGCTCAAAAGCGAATATGCCAACGTAGTCGACATTGCCCAGGGCAATCCGAGTTTCGCGCGTCGGGTGGAACTGACTATCCATGCCATGAAGGCCGGTGTCGACATCATCTTCCAGGCGTCGCTTCAGGAAGGCGCATTTATTGGTCATGCCGACTTTCTGCGTAAAGTGCCGCTGGCGTCGGCACTGGGCGACCACAGCTATGAGGTGATCGACACCAAGCTGGCGAAAACGGCCAAGGCCAAGTTCCTTGTGCAGGTTGCGCTTTATTCACGAATGCTGATCTCGATCCAGGGTGTGCAGCCAGCGTTTATGTATGTCGTACTCGGTGATGCTGCGCGTACCGAACAGGCCTTTCGGGTCGCCGCCTACGCCGATTATCTGGAGCATGTGCTGCAGCGTTTCGATGCGTTCGTGAACAGTGCCGAACCGCCATTCACCTATCCCGAACCATGCGGGCATTGTGGGTTCTGCGCCTGGCGTGATCGCTGCGACGAACAACGACAGCAGGACGATCACCTCTCGGCGGTAGCGGGTATCAGCCGTTCGCAAATCAAGAAGTTACAGAGTGCCGGCGTGACCACATTGCACCAGCTGGCGGACAGTGCCGACGACCTGCGCATTCCGAAATTGCAGGCAGAGTCGTTGAGCAAGTTGCGGCATCAAGCGCGTTTGCAGTTCCAGGGGCGTTCCAGTGATGTCCCGTTGTTCGAACTTCTGCCTGTCTCCGGTGAGCGGCGTGGCTTCCATCGGATGCCCAAGGCGGTCGAAGGTGATCTGTTCTTCGACATGGAGGGCAATCCGCTGGAGGAGGGTGGCTTGGAATACCTCTTCGGTCTGTACATCGACGAAGCTGGGCAGCAAACCTTCAAGCCCTTCTGGGCGCATACCCGAGAAGAAGAAAAGGTCGCCTTCGAGCAGTTCCTCGACTGGGTCATCGGTCATTTCAAGCGTTACCCCAACGCGCATATTTACCACTACGCCAGTTACGAAGAGACGGCCATCAAGCGCCTGATGAGCCAGCATGGGACACGCGAAGCACAAGTGGACTGGTTGCTGCGCAACGGCAAACTGATCGATCTGTACAAGGTCGTGCGCGAAGCGATCCGGGTTTCGGAGCCCAGTTATTCGATCAAGAATATCGAGCACTTTTACATGGATCAACGCGACGGCGATGTCACCAATGCTGGCGCGAGTATCGTGTTTTATGAGCGGTGGAAAGAGACCGGCGAATCGGTGTTGCTTGAGCAGATCGAGCGCTATAACGAAGACGATGTGCTATCCACGTACCTTTTGCGCAACTGGCTGCTGAAGATCAAACCGTCAAATTCCGGCGTTTTTATCGGAGCTCAGGCCGAAAGCGAGAAGTCGGTCGTGGAGCAAAAGGAAATCGAGATTCTTCTGGAGAGTTATCGCGTTCGTCTGCTCGGTGGCCTGCCAATCGAGGAAGAGGCCATGAGTGACGAGGATCAGGTCACCTTGCTCACTTTCCAGTTACTCGACTTCCACCGCCGCGCAGATAAACCGACGTGGTGGCAGATGTTCAGCCGTCTGGACATGACGACCGAGGAGCTGCTGGAGGATATCGAGAGTCTGGCCGGATTGCAGCGTACAAAAACACCTGCGGAACCGATCAATCGGTCTTATCTGTATGAGTACAGTTTCGAGCCTCAAGAAACCAAAATGCGTACTGGCTCTCAAGGTCTCATCACCGAGTCCTTGGCCAGCGCACAGTTGGTTGATCTGGACCATGACAACGGTCTGGCGACATTCAAGGCAACAGAGAGAAATGCACCGCCTGATTACTTCGACATGATCCCCGGCAAGCCAATCCCGTCCACTTCGCTGCGCAAGGCGTTGTTCCGTTATGCCGACAGCCTCCTGGCAGGCGAACAGCGCTTCCAGGCGGTTACAGACTTCCTGCATCGACGCGCCCCACGGGTGAAAGACGTTGAGCCTGGTGCGCCACTGCTTGATCCCGGTCTGCCGACCATTGATGCCATCAAGCAAGTGGTACGCAACCTCGATAACAGCGTGCTGTTTATTCAAGGACCGCCGGGTGCGGGTAAGACCTATACCGGTTCCCATGTCATCGTGGACTTGCTCAAGGCAGGCAAGCGCATAGGCGTGACATCCAATTCGCACCACGCCATCAATAACCTGCTGGCGGCTGTCGAGTCTCGCGCGCAAGAGGAGGGATTCACTTTCAAGGGTTTGAAAAAATCCTCGGAGGGAGAGGGTACGGAATTCACTGGCCGCTGCATTCGTTCGATCGAGGACAAAACCGAATTTCTCGATGCTTGGGGGCCGAACATTGATTTGACGGCCGGCACTGCGTGGCTGTTTGCCGATCCCGCCTTCACCGAGCAACTGGACTATCTGTTCATCGACGAGGCTGGCCAGGTGAGCGTGGCGAACCTGGTCACGATGGGTATGGTTGCAAGCAACATCGTACTGATGGGCGACCAGATGCAACTGTCACAGCCGGTGCAAGGCGTGCATCCGGGCCGCTCGGGCGATTCCATCCTCGACTATCTACTGGATGGCACACCCACTATCGCACCTGATCGCGGAGTGTTCCTGGCGCAAACCTGGCGCATGCACCCCAGCGTGTGCTCGTTCATTTCGCAGGCTGTGTACGAAGGTCAGCTTTCTTCTGCGCCCGGTACCGAACAGCGGGTGTTGGTGCTGGATGGCCAGCGACCGGAAGTGCCGACTAGCGGGCTGATGTTTTGCCCTGTGGAGCACGATGGCAACAGTCAGAGTTCGGCCGAAGAGGCGGCACAGGTCAAAGACCTTTACGCATACTTCTTGCGCCAGCGTTATGTGGATAACAAGGGCGTTGAGCACGAGATCTGCATCGAAAACATCCTGGTAGTAGCCCCCTATAACCTGCAAGTGCAATTGTTGAAACAAGTGCTGCCAGCGGGCGCTCGAGTCGGTACTGTGGATAAGTTTCAGGGGCAGGAAGCAGAGATCGTCATCGTGTCGATGGCGACCTCGAATGAAGATTATCTGCCCCGAGACATTGGTTTTCTGTACTCGAAGAACCGCTTGAATGTGGCCGTCAGTCGGGCGAAGTCACTGGCATGTATTGTAGCCAGCCCTGATCTGACAGCCATTCGTTGTCTGACTCCGCACGACATGAGCCTGGTAAACGGATTGTGCATGGCTGTCAGGTATGGAGCGGTTACCAGCGCCCCTGTTCGTCGTGCATAGCAATCCCAAGGGGCTTTACATCTATCAGGCAAACCTGGCTCGAAGTGTGCTCGTGGCCTGGCCGAATGTGGACTGACCGCAATGACCGCTAGCCCACACTCGACCATGAGCGAAACACCTTGGAAAAGGGGATGCGCGCGCGTCAGTCATTCATGAGCCAGGGGCGCAACTCCTTGAGGTTGGTTGCCACGATTTGCTGTGCCTCGGGGTTAGTGGCCTGATTTCTCGGGTCGATCTGATAGCGTTGCAATACATACTTCACCAGCGCTCTACGACTGGGCACTACCAGCTGGCCATCAGTCATGCCAAAGTCGGTTTCGATGATTGACTTCTGCGCCGCGTTCAGCCGTCCATCGGCTGCAAAAATGACGGGAATCTCGGTATTCCAGTCTTCATCCAGCTCGCGAGTATTCTGCGATTCATCGAGCAAATCCGGCTGGCCCCGCAGGCGGCTGAGTACAAAGTCGCGGTACTGGCCGTTCTTCTCGCAGTAAGCCCGCACATGCCAGCGCATACCGGTGTAGACCAGTGTGTGAGGGGCGATCAGTCGAATTTCCACGTTTGGTGTGTTGAGCGATACGTACTCGGTTTCCAGGCGCAGGCCATCGCGACAGGCCTTGAGCAATGGGCGCAGGACTTCCGGCCGGATCGGGCGATCCGGGACTTCCAGCACCTTGGTGTGAGCGTAAGCCAGGGCGAGCCCATCAATGTGAGGAGCGCGTTCGTTGTTCTGGTAGAGCAGGTGCAAATAGGCGCTTGCGCTGTCGTCGATGAACAGCGGCGTGAACGCCTTGCCGGGCACGTAGCCTTTTATTTTTTTGTCATATGTAAGGTTTTTAGGCGCATGTTCCGTGATGTAGGTGTTGATGTCCTTGGACGCCTGCTGGCGACTGATACCGAAGCTCTGCATCAAGTGTCCCGTGGTCAACCGGCCCTCCCACCAGGCAACGGTCTCAATCAAACGATAGCGAAGTGCCAGATCCCAGCGGACCTGTTCGATGGACTGCTTGCGTTTCATACCCTCTCCATGTGCGCGAATACTTTACCTGTATAAGTCTACATTCTAGACCTGTCGCTTAACACTACATATCGTGTGTCTGTCTTCAAAATGAATTGAAGTCACGAAAGGAAGTGGACATGAGTATGTCGGAAGCGGTTTCGACGGGTGCATTGCTGATGATGGGAGCAATCCTGCTGGTGTTACTGCATCAGTGTCTGAGATTGCGTGAGCTCTGGCAGATGGCTATGGGCTGCCAAAAAAATGCGCGCTGGGCGCGGATTTGGGAGGCAGAGAACCGCGAGTTGCGTTCGGCACTGCGCGCTGAAAAAGCACATATCGAGCAGTTGCAAAGAAAGCTGGTGATTTTGCAGGAATTGATCCCGGCTGAGGGATAAGGGAATGGACATGAACAGACTTGAACGGATCAAAGGCTGCCTGCTGGGAGGCGCTGTTGGCGACGCGTTAGGCGCCCCAGTGGAGTTTCTCGAGTGGTCGGTAATCGAAGCCAGGTTCGGTCCACAGGGAATCATCGATTTTGTTCCGGCGTACGGTATCACCGCCGCCATTACCGATGACACTCAGATGATGCTTTTTACCGCGGAAGGCTTGTTGCGGGCCTACGTGCGCGGTAGCTCACGAGGGGCTTGCCACGTCCCTGACGTCATTCATCATTCACTACTGCGATGGCTGATAACCCAGGGTCACGCTGCTGCGATACCGGTTGATCGAGACGGGTGGTTGTTCGAGCAACCGGCGCTCTGGTCTCGGCGCACACCTGGTACTACCTGTCTCACTGCACTCAAGGCCAGTCCACGGCTGGGCGCTGTGGCCGAGAACAACAGTAAAGGCTGTGGTGCCCTGATGCGAGCCGCACCTTGCGCCTTCTTTGCAAACGCCTTTGACTACGCTGCCCAGTCAGGACGCCTGACTCACGGGCATCCTACGGGCTATCTGGCGGCCGGGATGTTTGCCGATATTCTCCAGCGCATTGTCGATAGAGAAGACAGCCTGGAACACGCGATCACTCAGAGCCTGGCCCAATACGGTCAAGTTCCCGGTATGGAAGAAACACGAGCCCTCATTGAGCGTGTTCTCTTCTTCTTTTACGAGGGCTACCAGCCCACCGCGCAACGAATAGGCGAACTCGGTGGTGGCTGGGTCGCCGAAGAAACGCTGGCTATCGGATTGTGGTGCGCCCTGGCAGCCTCCTCGTTAGAAGAGGGCGTGATCAGAGCGGTGAATCACGGTGGTGATAGCGACAGTACCGGGCTCATCACCGGGCATTTGTTGGGGGCACAGTATGGTGCTACAGCGATTCCTGCTCGATGGTTAGAGCAACTGGAATTGCGTGAGGTGATTGAGCAGGTAGCTGAGGATCTTGAGCGCGTGCCGCGTGAGTACTGTGGGGTTGGCGGCGTGTTCGATCAGCAGATCGAATTGGCATATCCCGGGAGTTGAGCGCACGTAACGCAGGGTGGCTCAAAGGGGCGCTCGCGGAGCTACTGGCGCTGCAACGATTCTGAAGAATAGGTGGGTGATAGTTCGCCCGTTTTATCGAGCCGCGAACAGGACGGGGCTTTGAGCATTGAGACTTCACATCAGCTTTGTTCAGCACGATGTACAGCGACTCTGCATGGAACGGCGTGGACTCGATGAATTCAATGTCGGAGTATCGATGATACACAGGTTGCCAAATAGGTCCGGATCCATGGGAGCCTTGACGCTGGTGAAGGGCAGAATGCGCTGGTCAAGTACGTGGTGCAACGCTTTCAGATCAACTCCAATGTCAACGACCCCAAGCCCGAGGCCCAACAACTGGTGCTGGCGAACCGGGCTCATTTGCGGCCGTGGCTTTGCATCGATTGAAACGCGGCAGGAGCATGCGCGTTGTGACGTTCACGCCCCTGTCTGCTGGCTACCCTGGCTACCCTTGATCAGATCGCCCGATCGAGCAGCTGCGCCTCGGCGATTTGGCCATCTTGATAACGCAGCAACACCTGGTGTTCACCTTGATTGAATAGCGATTGGTGCAGCTGGCGGATGTCGAATGGACCTTGTGCCAGCGAACCGGCAATGCTGTCCAATTGCGCCGTGAAGCTTTGGCTTAGCGTGCTATCGAGGCTGAAGACTCGTGAGCTGGTCAGTTCCATCTGCGAGCTGTACACACTGCGACTCTGGGTGGCGATAGCGTCGAGCTGCCCCAGACTTGCAAGTACCTTGGCTGCAGCGCTGCAGTGACGTTGCTGCGGATCAGCCATATAGCGCAAGGCGCTGCTCACAACCTGCAACTGAGTAGCTTGCAAGTATCCGCTCACCCAACCTTCCATCTTCGCCAGGCTGCCTTTCAGCGCTTGGCGGGCACTGTCTGCCCCGAACAGCTTGTCGGCCTCGACAGCCTGGGCGACGTCCAGCTCTTCTTTCATTTTGCGGTCGAAGAATTGCCTCAGAGCCGTGATCTGGCTGTGCTGGCTTTCGAGGGTCTGCACAGCGTAGTGACTAATGCCGTCTTGCGCGTAGTGGTCGAGCAGGTCCTGGGTATAGTCGACCATTCCGGCGAGCGATTCCCAGCGGGCTTCGTCCAGTTCGCGCAGCACGCTGTCGAGCTGGCGTTTAATGGCGTTCAGCTTCTCGTTGATATCGTGCAAGTGCTTCTGGCCCACGGCTGAGGACACCGCGTTCCACACCGCACCGCTGAGTAGCACGTTCTGCAGGTCTTCAGGCAATGACAGGCTGGCCTGCTCGCTGATCTTGCCACCGGTACGGACGAAAGCTCTGACGCTGCCATCATTGTTGGCGTTTTTGGTCAGTGTCTCGAAGGGCAGGCTACACACTACATAGTTGCCCCTGGACATCTCTCCTAGCGCGGCAAGCCCCGGCACATTGGCCAGCAACGGGCTGAGCGCGCTGATCTGGTCGGTGGGGAGCGCACGATGTACGCCTGCAGGTGGTCGCTGCAGCACGTTGAGTTTCAGCAGTGTTTCGCCCTGGCCGTTCTGCACGACCAGCTCCGAAGCGCCCGGCGTGGAGGCGGGAGCGACAGTGTTCGGCGCCGGTGAGCGTGTCGCAGGCGCTTCGTGGCGCAGGCGAATCCAGCCCATCTGGGCCACAAATGGCACGGTCACCCGGTAGGCTTCGGCAATGCTGCTATGCAGGCCGAAGCCTAACGTGGCGACGGCGCCTATGGGGTTCAGGCGAAACCCCGTGGTTGCCACGGTGAACAACGCCGCGCTGCTTGCTGCCGACAGACCGACTGCAGTGCCAGAACTGACTGAGAGCGCGTCCTTGAGGTTGAACAGCCCGGCCAGCACCATGGTACTGGTGGTGCGCTCAAAGCGATCTTCGGGTGCCAACTCACGCCAACCGGCACCGAACAGCGCCAAGGCGATCTGACGTTCCTTGTCGGCGACGGACCGGCTCGCTGCGTCGCTGCCATTGAGCTTCTGATAAACGTCGTTGACGATTTCGGCATAGGGCACAGCGGACTTTTTCAGGAAACGGCGCGTCAGGTTCATCGCCGAGTGCCCGCCGAATTGCTGCAGTTCGTGTCCCAGCAGCTCGAGCTGCTGTTGTTCGTAGCCGGCAGGTCGGGAGCTGTGCTTGGCTTGTACCAGCCGCTTCTTGATGTCCGCGTCCAGACCGGCGCGGCCTCTTGAGAAGTCGGTGATGATGTCCACCAACATGTCCACCTCATCGGCCTTGGCGCTGAGCAGGCTGGCGAAGAGTTCGTCGTCGCAATCGATTCCTGTAGTTGCCATCGTGTTCTTGCCTCTCGGTGTCTAAATCAGGTTCAGGGGAGCCGCCGGCCAATATGGAGCGTGGGCTGCATCGCGCTAATTTGCCGTCGGCGGCTGCGTGGCCACTACCAGTTGAACCTCCACTCGACGGTTGAGGGCACTGGCGGGGTCTACGCCCGGTTTGGGGCGTGAGTCACCGTAGCCTGCCACCACCACGCGCCGTGCCTGCTGTGGCTCAATCGCCTGAATCAGCAGCTTGCGAGCCTCGCGTGCCCGTGCGGCAGACAAGGTGTAGTTGTCGTCATACACCGTGCAAAAACGCTCATAGTCGGTGACCGGGCGGGAAACCGGCAGGTTGTCGGTATGCCCCTCTACCAGCACTTGTCCCTGGCCATAATCCTGGATGAAGGTGGCCACCCGTGCGCTGAGCAGGGTCAGTGCGCCCTGGGCGGCTGGGGTAATGCAGGCGCTCCCTCGGGCGAAGGCATTGTCGGGGAGGGTCAGACGGCGGTTCTGAATGTCGATGTCCACCAGATCCGTTTCGCCGGTGCGCTGCAGGTCCGACTGCATAGCGGCCAGCAGTTTGCTCAGGCTTGCCCGCTGGGCTGCGTCGCCTTTGCTGCGCTCTTCTTGACGAGCGGCCTCCATCTGCTGCTTCTCAACTGCCATCGCAGCCTCGGCCGCTTTGTTCTGCAGCACCGACACCACAAGCATCAGCATCACTACGGCCATTACCCCAGACATAAGGTCGGAGATCGAGACCCATTCATTGGGTTTTTCTTTCATGGCCGTCTCACGCTGTCAGAGGCTCGTCGGAAGGCTTGCGTGCCAGCGGCTGCTGGGCTTGATCGGCCATCTGCTGGAGCAGGGCAACCGTAGAGCCCGCCGCTTGCTGCAGGGGTTGCAGGTGATTGGAGAACTGCTGCCCGACCTTTTCCGCCAGCGCTTGGGGCAGGTTGGCGACCTGCTGCGTGCCTTGCTGCGTGCTGGTTGTCAGCGTCTTGAGTTGGGAGGACAGCTGCGCCAGATTTTTCACCGCTTCGCTGAGCAGTTGGCCGCGCTGGTGCGGGTCGCTGCGCAGCTCACCTGCCAGTTTTTCGAGCACTAGCAAGGTTTGCGTGCCTTGGGCGAGCAGTTCCTGGAAATGCCCATGCAGCTTGTCAAAGCTATCGGGCAGCTCTTTCAACTGTTCGAGCTTCTTGCCCGTGGCTCGCATGTTCCTATTACTCTCAGAGATATCAGTCAGCCCTTGAGTGATCTGTTCTCCCAGCGTCCTCATGTTTTTTTCCATCTGACTGATGGCGCCGTTGAGCTCGTCGTTGGTCGTCGTGAACATCGCGCTGGCGTTGGTCTGAGCCCTGTTGGCCCCTTCGATGTTGCGGCTCACGCTCGCCATCACCTCATTGACCTCGCCAGAGAGCCGGACTACGGCCTCGGAAATATTGTCGGTAGCCGATCGCAGGTTCTCCGACATCGTCGTGGTGTTGTGAGTGAAGTCCTGGCTCATCCGGTTGACGTTATCCATCATCCCGGTCTGCAGCTCGTTCATTACGTCACTCAGGCGTGAGATGTTGGCATCGAGACTGCCCTGCATCGTCTGCAGGTGGGCATGGAAGTCATCGTTGAGCTTGTCGATGGCCGCACCGACGCTCTTCTCCATGGTTAATACGCTGCCTTCCAAGGCACTTGCAGATTGGGCCAGCTGCTTCGCGGCTTTACCCATGGTAATGCCGGCTTGCTCGAGCGTATTGAGGTTGTTGGTACTGGTGGTGACGAACAACTCCAGGCTCTGCTGGCTGGCTTGTGTATGCGCGCCAACTGCCTGTGTCGCTTCGATACCTTTAGTCGAAAGTGTGGCCAACTCATCAAACCGCTCTTGCAGATGAGTCGCCTGCGCGCGGTCTGCGTCGAGTTGCGCGCCATGCTGCTCAGTCAGGGTCGCCAGCAAGGTTTGGCTCTGGCGCTCACTTTCATCTCGCGCGTGCTCCCATTGCAGGGTAGCGGTCTGTTGTAGGCGCTCCGTCAACTGGTGGCCGTGTTCGAGTGTCTGCCCCAGCCCGGTGAGCTGCTGGCTCGACTGTTCCAGTTGCGCCTGTAGGCGGCCGAGGCCAGCGTCGAGGCCCAGCAGGGTTTCTCCTTGGCCCTCGAGCAGGTCCAGGCGCGGCAGGTGGGCGGAGTAGCGAGCCAGTGCCGCGAGATAGCCTTCCGCTCCGCTGAGTTGTTGCAGCTGCTGCAGTTGCCCGTCCAGATTGGCGGCGGTCCGCGCGAACTGCTCATCGCAGGTTTGTCCGCGTTTCAACTCGATCAGCTTAAGCTGCTTGAGTTCATTGCCCAGCAATTGGCTCTGACCGGCAATGGCCTGCACCAGTTGCTCACCGACGGCGGCCAGGGCCTGCCGGGTGAGTTGGTCACGGAGCTCGGTTGCGTTCTTGTGCTGATCCCGGCGGTTGTCGATGTCGCGCTTCATGCGGTCGACGCACCAGCCGGTCCGGCGGCTTTCAGCGGACCAGCGGGCAGAGTCCCACAGTTTCAGCGCGATAAAAGCGATGATCCCCCAGGTCGAGGTTTTGAACTTGGTACCCAAGTCTTTCATCATGCCCGTGAGCTGGCCCAACGAGTCGCTCATTGCGTTCAGAGAATCGGCGTTGCCCTGCAGGATTCCAGAGGCTTTGTCCAAGGCCATGCCCAGGCCCAGGAAGGTTCCCAGCAAGCCGACGATTAACAGCAGCCCCGGCATATTGGCTACGATGCGTTCGGGTAGAGTGGCCACTGCCTGGTTCAACTCACCGAGTGCCCCGTGCTCGATGTCCAGCGCGCCCTTGTGCGTGCCGCCTTGCCAGTTGCGCTCCCAAGCCGGAGCGCGGCCGAACACCTCGGCGGTGATCAGCGAAACCAGCATGCCACCTATGATCACCGTGCAGAATACCAACTCCAACGGGTTCCCCAACGATGGCGATAGGAACTCCAGAACTGTGCCACTCACGCTGCCACCTCAACCTGGGTGAATTGTTCGGCACGCTTGCGGCAGTCGGCTTCGAAGATGTTGGCGAAGCTGATGATCAGCGATTGTTCCTCGCGCTTGAGGTTCTCCCACTTCTCGCCGTTTTGGGCGCAGCGAATCAGCAGTTCACCCACCTCAAAACCGTCGTCGATAAGGTATTCACGGTCCTGGTCGATCAGGCGCTGCTCGTCATTTTCCAGTAATTGCAGGAAGCCCTCGGCTGCATAGACATAGTTGCGCTTGGCGAGGACATCGCTGGCAAGTTTGTCCAAACGGGCCTCGTCGGTAGGCAACAGTTTTTCGAGGTCGGTGAGCACCTTGGCCTCCTCGACCGGCAGTGGTTCCAGCTTCGCTAAATTGTTCAGGCGCTTGACGATCACCTGGTCGCGGGACACGCGCTTGCCCAACTCCTCCCAGGTGTCTTGATGCTGCTTTAGGTCCAAGCCCCACACGTTGATCATCTCTTCGAACACGAACGGGATCACCGGCTTGCCGAATCGAGCGGTGGTCAAGCTGTCGAGGCGCTCCATGGCATCGTCATCGAGTTCGGCGTGGCCTTCTATCAACTGGCTGGCGATCTGAATGATGAACAGCGGCTCATCCAGCACATTGTGAATTTCTTTGACGTGCTCCATCTGCTCTTCGTACAGGGGCAGCAGTTTCTGCACGGCTCGAATGCGTAGGTAGTGCTCGAAGTTGACGAACGCTTCATCCTCGACCAGTCGGCTGATCCGAGCACGAACCAGCTCGTAGCGGTTGCTCATGGCCAGGCCTTCGAGCGCTTGGCGGCCCGACTCATCAACGTGCTCCATCGCGGCTTCGAGGTCGGCGGCCCGCTGTTCGGCTTCTTTGACTTCCTGATCGTTAAGCAGATGGCGCTTGATGTCGCGGGCGCGGGCGATAACCCATTTGATCGCCGCATCGACCTTGGCTACAAGCGGATGGTTATCCAGATGCTCCAAGACAGCCAGTGCCTTGTCGAGCGCCATGCTGATGCCCTGAACCCAAGGGATTGGCACATTCGCGGCGATGGTCCTCAGCACCATACGGGCTTTGGAGATATAGGGCTTGGCGGCCTTGTATAGACGCTTGACTTCACCAACGAAGGTTTCGGCCTTGTCAGCCAGCCAGTTGACCGCCTCTACGACCTTCTCCTTGACCACCTGAACCGCTTTGCTGACAAAACCTTTGATCTTGCTCAACCAGCCCATTTACCCGTCACTCCTTGAGTTCACGCCCAACAATTTGCGTGCGATATCGGTACGCCCGGTCTGTTCGCCAGGTGTGGAAACATTTATGTCATTGCGTGCCAGGAGCAATTGCTCGATGGCGCCGAGCACATGCTCAGGCGTCAGCCGTCCACCGCCGCCTTCCAGCAAGGGTTTGGGCAACGCCAGGCGCAGGCAGGTGCGGATTTCCCGGCCAGAGAGACCGGCAGAGGGCTGCACTAGCGCCTCAATCAGATCTTCGCGCACCAGGCTCAGAGGGATGCCTTGGACCAGCAGCTTGGCCCAGATCGCTCGACGTTCGTCATCACCTGGAAGCTCGAAATGAATATGCTGAGAGATGCGGCTGACGAACGCCGAGTCGTAATTGCGAGCGAAGTTGCTGGCGAAAATCACGATCCCGGGGTGTTTCTCCAACTCGATCAGCAGGGTCGAGCGCATCGCGTTGACTTCATTGTCGATGCCCTGGGTCACTGAGGATAGGCGACGACCGAGCAGCGTATCGGCCTCATCGAGAAACAGCACCGCGTCCTCGTTGCGCGCTGCGGCAAACAGGCTGACGATGTTCTTCGAGGTGTCACCCATGAACTTGCTTTCCAGGTCAGCGATGCTGGCATTGATCAGCCGCTTGCCGATACTGCCGGCGAATGCTTCGGCGGTGAGGGTCTTGCCGGTCCCTGGGGCGCCATGAAAATTGAGCAGCGTGCCTCTGCCGTTTGGGTCGACCTGCGCGAAACCCCAGGTCTCATAGATGACGTCGTGATAGCGAATCTTGACTAAAGCCTCATCCAGTTGCTGACGATTACTGGCCGAGAGCACCACGTCCCGCTCAAGGGTGAAGCGCGGTTCGCTGCTGCGTTGCGGTGCACAGGCGTCAGCTAGGGCGGGTGCGTCGGGAGCGACGAGTTCAGGACGAAGGTTTTTGTACAGGTATTCTCTGGAAGACATGCTCAGCTCTGTCTCAGGTTATGGGGCAGGCAGATGACCAGGCCGGAGGGCGAATGGCTGAGCAGAGCAAATGTGCGGCGCAGGGGAATGTTCACACGAGAATTCCATTTGTCGAGGTGATGGGTGCGAAATGAATTGTGGCCATTTGCTTGTATCGGCCGGCTGCGACGGTACTTGAGGTGGATGTAAAAGAAAAGCGCGTCGGATTTATTCTCGTAAGCCGGTTGGGGCTGGGCTTGCTGCTTCCACTGCGAACTGGCATTTTGCGCGAAGATATCAATGCGGCATCATGCCGAATGAGCGTGAGCAACCCTCACGACGACCGTCCTGAAAGCGTCGCGACGACCGAAGAGGAAAAACGATGTCGATCCCGGATTTTCAAAGTGTCATGCGCCCCGTGTTGGAGGCTGTTCGGGACGGTGTTGCGATACCGCTTAGCGCACTTCGCGAGTGCATCGCTGATGTACTCCAGCTAACTGAAGATGAGCGCAAGGAGCGGCTGCCATCTGGGCATCAAACGGTGATCAACAACCGCGTGGGCTGGTCTAGGACGTATCTCAACAAAGCAGGTTTGTTGACTATCCCGAGCAAGGGCATGGTGCAAATCACCGACCGTGGTCGGCAAGCGCTGGCCAACGGCCCTGCGCGCATCACCGTGACTTGGCTGAAGCAGTTTCCTGAGTTCGCCGATTTCCACACCGCCAAACCCCAGACCACCGAGGTGCTGAGCGTGATGGGGGGTGTGGCTGTGGAGCGCGCCGAGACGACCCCGGATGAGCAACTGGCTGATGCTCACCAGGCACTTATTCAGTCGCTCGCCGAAGACCTTCTGGCACAGGTGAGGGCTGCCAGTCCGATTTTCTTTGAGCAGCTGGTGGTCGATTTGATGTTGGCCATGGGCTATGGCGGCTCGCGTAAAGAAGCCGGCAAGGCAACCCAGGCTACTAATGATGATGGCATCGACGGGATTATCAATGAGGATAAGCTCGGGCTGGACGTGATCTACCTGCAGGCCAAGCGCTGGAGCAATACGGTGCATCGGCCGGAGATTGATAAGTTTATCGGTGCGCTGACTCGGCAGCGGGCGCGTAAGGGGGTGTTTATCACCACCTCGGATTTTTCCGTGGGGGCCCGGGAGGCGGCGCTTGGGCTGGATATCAAAGTGGTGCTGATCGATGGGGTTGAGATGGCTCGGTTGATGGTTGAGAACAATTTGGGGGTTAGTGTTAAGCAGGTTTATGAAGTGAAGCAGCTGGATAGTGACTACTTTTCTGGGGAGTGAAGGTGGGGGAGGTGGGTTGATTGCTTCACCGGGGTGATTTTAATCTGCTCAGTAAGCTATTGATTTATAAAACTAATATCGACTTTTGTTTTTGGTTGGAATACCAATTGGAATACAGCACTCCACTTGACTACTCGTTTGCATTCGAACTGACCAGCACGCTTCGTAACCATGATTGGCAGTGAACTGCCCATAGCTGCAGATGGCGACAGGTAGAAGTCGGTCAACGATCGGATCGGGGCGCTGAGCATCTTTCTACTCGGCCTGCGCAGTTCATGCCTTTCTGTCCTGCATCAGCATCCGATCATGTATCGTGATGTAACGCTAAAATTTGGCCATGCCTCGCGGTCAGAAAGGACTCTGGATGTATGAGTGAATCAGCAATTCCGAACGCTTTGATTTTCGATTTGGAGGTGGTACCTCCGACTGAGTCAAAGCCGGCCAAAATAATAATGGTCGGGGCGTTGCGGCCCACTACAGGCCAAGAGTTAGAGCTCAAGATTTCCAAAGATCCAATGGCGGCGCTTGCTCAGTTGGATGCACTGGGGCAGGGGGCAGACTGTGTACTTGGGCACAACCTGATCGACCACGACCTGCCATTGCTCAAGTCCCAGGCACCTCAACTGGCGCTGCATGACCTAGCTGTAGTCGATACCCTGCGCTTGTCGCCGCTGGCTTTTCCAAAAAATCCGTATCACCGGCTGATCAAAGATTACAAACTCATCCGCGAAAGTTTGAATTCCCCGCTCGGAGACTGCCGCTCAACGCTTACGCTTTTCCAGGACCAGCAGGCCGCGTTTGCCGATCTGAAGTTGATGAATGTACGGGAGCTAATGTGCTACCAAACATTGATCGCTGCAAAAGGTAGTGACCTTGAGTCTATATTCCAGGCGATTACACAGACCCCTGCGCTTCCTCTCGAAGAGCTGCGCGCGGCAATCACGCAGCTTCTGGTCGAGACTGATCCGGCGTTCAAACGGCAATACAAAGTTTGCCAGACCCGGCTCTTCAGCTTGTTGGAAAATGATCTGGAGCGGGATGAGTTGCGCTGGCCACATGCCTATGCGCTCGCCTGGCTTCGCGTCTCTGGCGGTAACTCGGTGCTCGCACCTTGGGTGAGGCATCAGTTTCCCGAGGTCGGCCGAATCATTGGAGAGTTGCGCGATACCCCCTGTGGGAAAAAGGAGTGCGAGTACTGCAGCTCCGAGCATGACCCGGTCCAGGAGTTGAAACGCTACTTCGGTCACGACGAATTCCGTCGTGATAGCGATGGTCGGTCTCGCCAGCATGATGTGGCGCTTGCTGGTATGCGCGGTGAAAACGTCCTTGCCGTATTGGCCACAGGGGGCGGTAAGTCAATCGGCTATCAACTGCCGGCCCTGAACCGCTATCACCGAAATGGCAGCCTGACGATCATTGTCTCGCCGCTCCAATCGCTGATGAAAGATCAAGTAGATGGGCTGATCGCATCCAACGTCCAATGTGCTGCCGCCCTGAGCGGTCTGCTGACTCTCCCTGAGCGAGCCGATGTCCTGGAAAAAATCCAGATGGGTGACATCGGCGTGCTGCTCGTCTCGCCTGAGCAGTTTCGCAACAACACTTTTCGCCGGGCCCTCAGGCAGCGACAGGTTGGCGCCTGGATCTTCGACGAGGCCCACTGCCTGTCAAAGTGGGGTAATGATTTTCGCCCTGACTACTTGTATGCCTCGCGCTTCATTAGTGAATACCACAGAGACCAACCGCTCGCTCCGATTGGATGCTTCACTGCGACAGCCAAGCCGGACGTACTGGCGGACATCCGCGCGCATTTCCAAGACACCCTTGGCATTACTTTCAAGGAGTTCATTGGCTCGCACGAACGCGTCAACCTGCGCTTTGAAGTTGTCCCGTGTCAGAAGTCGGAAAAACGCCAGCGTACACAGCAGTTGCTGGAAGACAATCTGGTCACCCAAGAGGGAGGGGCCGTGGTCTTTGTCTCCAGCCGTAAAGGTGCGGAGGAGCTTTCGGAGTTTCTGGTTGGGAAGGGTTGGGCTTGCAAGTATTTCCACGCAGGGCTCCCGCCTGGCGAGAAGACCGACATTCAGAACGATTTCATCAAAGGGGTGCTTCGAGTCATCGTTGCCACCAACGCCTTCGGCATGGGGGTCGACAAGAAGGATGTCCGCCTGGTCATCCACGCGGATATCCCCGGCTCACTTGAAAACTACCTGCAGGAGGCTGGCCGCGCCGGTCGAGATCAGGAAAGCGCCCGCTGCGTGCTGCTCTACGATCCACAGGATATTGAAGCGCAGTTTGGGATAAGCGAGCGCTCCAAGCTCAGTCTTCGTGATATCCAGCAAATTCTGAAAAAGCTGCGCGGGGAAACTTCAAAGCGCAAAGGACGAGAGTTGGTTATTACGGCCGGCGAGATTCTGCTGGATGCAACTGTCGAAACGACATTCGCGGCAGAAGATCGTGATGCCGAAACCAAGGTGGTGACGGCCATCGCTTGGCTGGAACGTAGTGATTTTCTGCGCCGTGAAGAAAACCAGACGCGTATCTTTCCCGCCCGCGCTGCGCTCACCCTTGAAGAATCGCAGGCGCGTCTCGTGGAGGCGAAACTCCCCCAACGCAGGTTTGCCGAATTCAAGGCAATCCTCAACTACCTTTTTCAGGCCAAGGCCGACCAACGCATCAACACCGATGAACTCATGACGCTTACCGGCCAGTCGCTGGAGGAGGTTGCCGGGGCCTTGAAGCAGATGGAGCAGATGGGAATCCTGATCAATGATTCTCAGCTGACGGTGTTTGTCCGGCATGGCATCGTCGGCTCATCCAATCAGCGGCTCATGCAATCGCTGGAACTTGAAAAGGCATTGTTCGAGTTGCTGCCTGAACTCTCGCCAGATGCAGAAAATGGTGAATGGCAAGACATCAACCTTTCCCAGCTCAACACCGCATTGAAGGCCAGGTTGGAGCGCGACGATGTGAATCCCATTCAGGTACTCAGGCTGCTCAAGAGTCTGGCCCAGGATCGCGACGGTGAAAGCCAACAGCGCAGCACCTTCGAAATTCGCCCGATCAATCGTGATCATTTGAAGCTGCGCTTTACCGGCCGTCATAGTTGGAAGCGTATCAGTGCGTTTGGTGAGAAACGCCGCACCATTGCAACGCTGCTGCTTAATTACCTCATCTCCCAACTTCCACCGGGTGCCCGAGCCCGCGACCTGATGGTCGATACCACCTTTGGCAAGCTGGTCGCCACGCTTGAGGGCGATCTGGTCTTGAAATCCACGATGCCGGCAGGTCAGTTTCGCAGAGCGGTGGAGCACGTGCTGTTGTATATGCACCAGCAGGAAATCCTGACTCTGAACCACGGTATGACCGTCATGCGGCGTGCGATGACAATCAAAGTGGACGGCGAAAAGGCTGAAAAGAAGGTGGGGTTTTACAAGGACGATTACGCGAAGCTCGATGAACATTACCGGGAAAAATGTGTTCAGGTGCATGTCATGCGTGAATATGCCGAGCGCGGAATCCATGACATGGAACCGGCGCTCAGGCTGGTACTGGCGTACTTTGGCAACCCCAAGCGTGACTTCATCAAAGAATATTTCAATGAGCGCGAAGAAGTTCTGAAACTCGCAACCAGCGAGCAGTCTTGGAAGGCCATCACCCATTGCTTGAGTACCGTCCAGAGATTGGTCGTTGCCGACAACGATGACGTCAACCGATTAGTTCTGGCCGGTCCAGGGTCTGGCAAGACACGTGTCATCGTCCATCGGATTGCTTACTTGTTGCGCGTGCGCCGAGTACCCGCCAGCAGCATCATTGCCTTGGCATTCAACCGGCATGCGGCCAATGAAATCCGCAAGCGCTTGTTAGCATTGGTTGGAGCCGATGCTTACGGTGTCAGCGTACTGACCTACCACGCGATGTCGATGCGATTGACCGGCACCCGCTTCGAGCGCGGTGAGCCCGTCGATGAGAAGCGGTTGACTCAGGTAATCACCGATGCGGTGCACTTGCTGGAGGAGGGTGGTCGGGCGACCGGTGAGGACAACTTATGCGAGCAACTGCTGCGTGGCTACCGTTACATCATGGTTGACGAGTACCAGGACATTGATGAGATGCAGTACCGACTAGTCAGTGCGTTGGCTGGGCGCAATGCAGAAGAGGACGGGCGCTTATGCATTTTGGCGGTTGGTGATGACGATCAGAATATTTACGACTGGCGCCATACCAGCAATCAGTACATCGAGCAGTTCCGCGACAACTACGATGCCAGCGTCACCTACTTGGTGGATAACTATCGTTCGTCCGCCAATATCATCAATTCGTCGAACCGGGTGATCGGGGAAACTGAAGGCCGGATGAAGGCAGATCATCCCATCACCATCGACAAGGCTCGCCGGGAGCTACCCGCAGGTGGGCAATGGGAGGCGAGAGATCCGTCCCGGGCGGGTAAGGTGCTGCGAATCCAGCTTCCTTTTGCTGACCGGTCCAATGGCAACCTACAGGCTCAAGCTATGGCGGCTGAGCTGGCGCGGCTTATTTCACTGGAGGAAAACGGCACCTGGAACGGATGCGCGATACTGGGCCGAACTCATGCCTATCTCAAACCGGTCCAAGCCTGGTGCGAACTCAACGAGGTCCCTTATTTTCTCGCCTCCGAGAATGAGGACTCAATCCCTTTAACGCGCCAGCGGGGCTTCCTGAAAGGGATAGGGTGTTTACGCTTGATCGAGCAGCCTCAGACGGCGACGGAGGTCATCTCTACGCTTCGGCCGAGCCTGGATGATCCGCACTGGCAAGAGTTCTTTGAAACAGCCCTCCTGTGCCTTGTTCAGGAAATGGGCGAATGCCAGCTGTCTTCACAGTCAATCATCGACTGGTTATACGAGTACCCGCGGGCACTTCGCAAACAAGGAAGGCAGGGCTTGTACCTTGGCACCGTACATTCCGCCAAAGGCCTGGAGTTTCGCCATGTCGGATTGCTGGACGGCGCCTGGAGCAGCACATCTCAAAACTTGAATGCCGATCGCCGCCTCTACTACGTTGGCATGACGCGGGCGGAACAAACATTGACCTTGGGAGAGTTCGAGTCCGGAAATCCTTTCAGTCCCAAGCTTTCACACGGTGCCTTGGTACAAAGCTTTTCCGGCGATTTCGATCCACGACTGTCTCGCACCTACATTCAGCTTTCGCTGGCTGACGTAGACATCGGCTTTGCCGGCAGAAGCACTGCGACGCATCAGATACACCGGGCGATCGCCGAACTACAAACGGGCCACCCCCTTCTGCTCACGCGCGATGGCGAGCGGTACTTGCTTCAGGACGCCCAAGGGCGAGTCGTTGGTCGTACTGCGAAAAACTTCAAAGCGAACGTAGAGATAGACCAGTGTCATGTGGAAGGGATAATCGCCCGGTATGCCGATGAGGCTGATCTGCAGTTTCGACCTGCTCTGAAAATGGACATGTGGGAGGTGGTGATTCCTAGAATCAGCGGGACGCCGAGGTAATGTTCTGGCGCTTCGGCGCCTACATATGTGCGAATACTTTACCTGTACAGGACCACACTATGGACGTGTCTTGTGAGATTACATATCGTCTCTCTGCCGGCGCTTGCCGGGAACAGCTACTTCTGCTGGAGGGTATGCAAATAGAGCCGCCGCGCGAGGCGTCATGGAGTTGCATCGATGCATACCTCTGGCCGCAGCCGACTTGTGTGCTGCTCAAGCTGCTTGATTCCATGCCGATACGCGTTCTCGACGATGTATCGAAGCTGTAGACGTTTGTAGCTGGATTGCTTAGGGTGTGGCCATTCGATATTGCCCTTTCAGGGAACGAAAATGAGTACGTCATTGCAAGATGTTGTCAAAAAATTCGAGCGCAGCTCACCCTTTTCAATTCTTGCCGCAGACTGGCCTACGGCCGTCCGTGATGATTTCGCCGAGTTTGTACTGGCGGTGCATGACTCAGGTCTCGACCTATGGATCATCGCAGATGGCCAGATACGCTTGGGCAACAAGAGCGGTACCCGTGATCGCGCAGAAGCCTGTCTCGCCTGGATAATTGCGCAGAAAAACGGGCCCATCATCAGCTTCTCACGCCTCGTTGCTGGCGCTGACACCCCTTGGGAGGCAGTCGGAAAACCCGCGCTGGCGCGTTTGCAAGCGCCAGGCTTTTTGAAGACATATCCAATTAAGAACCGTGTTGTCAAATGGCCCAACGAGTACTCGCTTGATCAATCCGCGAATGGAGAGCCGTTCTCAACGGCCTCACCTGTGCCTGGCCAGTTCAACGGGCATGCGCTAACCGTTGAACAGATCGTAAGCGGTCTCGAACAAGCGGGATTTGTTTTGACACCCTTGCCGGGAAACAAAGTATTCCGCCTGATGCATCCAGCGTTGGATGAGCCGATTTATGTCAAGAGGGGGGCAGGTCAATCGACGCGTGCACCGTTGGTGTTGCATCCCATGCATGCTTCAAAGCTTGTCGAATGGTCCGAGATAACCGGTGTCGAGCGTCCAGCGGAGCCTTACTACCACAACAGCAACCTGCGTGGTTTTCCCAAGCGCCTCCATAGCGGCACTACGCCCATAAACTATGGGATTGCTTTTGGCTTTCGTGACACTGCAGCAATGAATGCTCTTGTCCAATCTCTGCTTGGTCACGAGTCCCTTCCTGACGAAGTGCCAGCTATGCCGGCTACGCCGGCTGCGATGACTATCGATCTGGGTGAGGTAGCTCTGACTGACACAGAGCGAGACGCTTTGATCAAAGCTCGTATCGGTCAAAGCCGTTATCGCGATTCCCTTGTGGCTTATTGGGGCGGTTGCTCAGTAACCGAGTGCTCCATTCCCCAATTGCTGCGTGCCTCGCATATCAAGCCTTGGCGGTCAGCGAACCATGCCGAGCGACTTGATCAGTTCAATGGACTGCTTCTGACCCCTAACCTCGACTTGGCCTTTGATCAAGGCTTGATCAGCTTTGATGACGATGGCGACATTTTGCTGAGCCCTGAAGTAGATGCAGCGACAGCGGCGGCGCTCCATTTGAGCCCTGCATTGAGGTTACGGCAGATCGAGCCGCGCCATCGCTCCTATCTGACATGGCACCGTGAAAACCTATTCCGGAATTGATCCGCTCTAACCCGATGTGTGACCACCTCCTAAATTTTCTGCCCTGAACGAATCACCGGATGGCTGGCCATGAACGAACTGCTGCATCACCGTGACTCGCTCTGCGCTTAGCCCAAACGTGCTATCCCCACTAAACTCCAGAATTGAGTTAAGTTTTTCTTCTGTCACTCCTGTGATCCAGCTGCAATGCTGCCATCGCCGCTCCAGTAGCTCCGCTGTCGCCACACGCGATACGACCTTGTTCGAGGCTATCGGGGTTATCATGTCAGACCGTGGCCGGCACGAAGGTTGAAGCACTCAAGTGGCCTAGTCATCATCCGCAAAATTAACGGCTTAATTCGCCGTACTCGTTCATACGCGATCTGGGCAGTGGTAAATCATGAATGCAGTAGAAATTGAGTCCGCTATTTCGGACCTGGCCCTTGAGCCCTTTGACGCGGTGGAATTTCCGTTTGTCTTCCTGGCCGCTTTTGGCAATAAGGAAACCGCCCTAAAACGCCTGCGTGCCGGCAACAACAACGCTTCCGACGTGCCCGGCGGTGTGCTACTGCGCAGCAACATCCATATCGCCGCATGCGAATCTGGTAGCGTAGGCGAAACACTCAAGGCATTGCGCGCCAGCCCTGCCACCACAAAAGCCAAAGCCAAGTTCATCCTTGCCACCGACGGGCAAACGCTTGAGGCCGAAGAGCTAATCACGGGTGAAACCATCACCTGCGATTACCCGGACCTCCCCAACCACTTCGGCTTCCTGTTGCCCTTGGCCGGTATCTCCACTATTAAGGAGATCAAGGACAACCCCATCGACGTGCGCGCCACCAGCCGCCTGAACAAGCTATATATCGAGCTGCTGAACGAGGACCCTGACTGGGCCAAGGACGAGCGCCGCGCCGACATGAACCATTTTATGGCGCGGCTGGTGTTCTGCTTTTTTGCGGAAGACACCGACATTTTTAATGGCGATGGCCTGTTTACCAAAACGGTTGAGCAGTACAGCGAACGCGATGGCTCCAACACCCATCAGGTGCTGTCTGAAATTTTCCGAGCCATGAACATCAAGCTGGCCGAGCGTGCCACTGTTCAGCCCCGGCTGCCCAATTGGGCCAACGGCTTCCCCTATGTGAATGGCGGCCTTTTTTCCGGCAGTACCGAGGTGCCGCGCTTCACACGCATGGCGCGTACTTATCTACTGCACGCCGGCAACCTGAACTGGAAGAAAATCAACCCAGACATCTTCGGCAGCATGATTCAGGCCGTAGCCGATGATGAAGAGCGTGGCGCATTGGGCATGCACTACACCAGCGTGCCCAATATCCTGAAGGTGTTGAACCCACTGCTACTGGATGATCTGCGCGCCCAATTGGATGCGGCTGGCGATAACAAGGCCAAGCTGCATAATCTGCGCAAACGCATGGCGCGCATCCGCGTATTCGACCCAGCTTGCGGTTCCGGAAATTTCCTGGTCATTGCCTACAAGCAAATGCGCGAAATCGAGGCGGAAATTAATCGTCGTCGGGGAGAACCTCATCTAGGCAGCGATATTCCGTTGACCAATTTCCGTGGCATCGAGTTGCGAGATTTTCCGGCGGAAATTGCCCGCCTGGCGCTCATCATTGCCGAGTACCAGTGCGACGTGCTGTATCGTGGCCAGAAGGATGCACTAGAAGAGTTTCTGCCGCTGGATTCGCAAAACTGGATCGTTTGCGGTAATGCGCTACGGCTGGACTGGCTGAATATCTGCCCGCCAACGGGCACGGGCGTGAAACTTCACGCCAATGATTTGTTTGCAACCCCACTGGATCAGGCTCAGATCGATTTTGAGAATGAGGGAGGGGAAACGTATATCTGTGGTAACCCGCCGTACAAAGGAAACGCAAAAAAAACTGCCGAGCAAAAGAAAGACATGGGCGATTTGCTCGATAAGAAGGTTGATGGATGGGGCTTACTTGACTATGTGTGTGGCTGGTTCTTCAAAGCTCACGAATATGCAAAGCAAACACGGGCGAAATTTGCTTTTGTGGCAACGAACAGCGTTTCTCAAGGACAACACGTAACAGGCTTTTGGAAGCCGCTTTTCGACGACGGATTGAAATTCAACTTTGCAGTTCGTTCTTTCAAGTGGAGCAACCTGGCGACAAACGATGCTGGAGTTACCGTTGTCTGCATCGGTGCTGGGGTACAAGCGGCGTCCGCAGACCTTTACGATGATGACAAAAAACTTTCGACTAAGAACATCAATGCGTACCTGATGCCGGCAGATGACTATTGGGTTATGCCATCATCCCGCCCGATTTCGGTCATCCCCCCGATGCTGAAGGGCAACTACTACGGCATGTCAGAGCATTTGATTTTTGATACGGAAGGAAAGAATAAATATTTGAATGCAGGGTTGGATGCTGCGTTTATACGAAAATTCTATGGTGCATCAGAAGTTACCAAAGCCAGACCGCGTGCTTGCTTCTGGTTTCCTGATGATCCGGCAGCGGAAATTCTTGAGATTGCAGATATCAAGAAGAAGCTGGAACAAGGCAAGGCTGCGCGACAGACATCAAAAGATGCCGTATCCAATGGCATGGTTAAAAGGCCGCATCAGTTTCGTGAGATGCGAAGCTGTGAAAACTATTTCTTCGCCATTCCTGTTGTATCTTCGGAGAACAGAAGCTACTTGCCAGTTGATTTATTAGACAACCAATCCATCATTTCTAATAAATGCTTCGCCCTTTACGACGCCCCGCTCTGGAACATGGCCCTCATCGCCTCACGCTTGCATTGGGCCTGGATTGGTGCGGTCTGCGTGCGAATGCGTACCGATTTTTCGTACTCGAACACCCTCGGTTGGAATACTTTCCCCGTGCCATTGCTCACCGAGCAGAATAAAGCCGACCTGACCGCCTGCGCCGAAGCCATCCTGCTGGCCCGCGAAGCGCATTTCCCCGCCGCCATCGCCGACCTGTACGACCCGGATAATATGCCGGATAACCTGCGTCGAGCTCACGAGTGCAACGATGAAGTGCTGGAGCGCATCTATATTGGTCGTCGTTTCAAGAACGATACCGAACGGCTGGAAAAGCTGTTTGACCTCTATACCAAGATGGCGGCAAACGCAGCGAAGGCCGCGCCGAAAAAGCCACGAGGGAGAAAGGCATGAGCGACACCCCTATTAGCCTGAGCATGCCACCCGAGGGCTACAGCGACTGGCTGATCGGCCTCAAAGGCCGTATTCATAATGCCCAGCAGCGCGCCACACTGGCGGTTAACCGCGAATTAGTGCTGCTCTACTGGCAGATCGGTCACGATATTTTGACCCGGCAAGCACAACAGGGCTGGGGTGCCAAGGTAATCGAGCGCTTGGCGCAGGATTTGCGCGCAGCCTTTCCCGATATGAAAGGGTTTTCGCCACGCAACCTCAAGTACATGCGCGCCTTTGCCGAGGCGTGGCCGGATGCGGAATTTGTGCAGCAGGCTGCTGCACAATTGCCTTGGGGTCACAATCTGGTGCTGCTGGACAAACTGCCTGGCCCCGAAACCCGCCGCTGGTATGCCGCCAAGGCCATCGAGCACAACTGGTCGCGCAACATTCTGGTGATGCAGATCGAGACTCGTCTGCTGGAGCGCAGTGGCAAGGCAGTCAGTAACTTCGAGAACCACCTGCCCAAACCGCAGTCCGACCTGGCCCGCGAGTCGCTGAAGGATCCTTACCGCTTCGACTTCCTCGGCCTGACCTTTGATGCGCAGGAGCGTGAGATCGAAAACGCTCTGGTCAAGCATGTCACCGAGTTCCTGCTGGAACTGGGCGCAGGTTTTGCCTTCGTTGGCCAGCAAGTGTTGCTGGATGTGGGCGGTGACGAGTTCTTCATCGACCTACTGTTCTATCACCTCAAGCTGCGCTGCTATGTGGTGATCGAACTCAAGGCCGGTAAGTTCAAGCCCGAGCACCTGGGCCAGTTAAGTTTTTACCTCACCGCAGTGGATGCCCAGCTCAAGCACCCACAGGACGGTCCCACCATCGGCCTGCTGCTGTGCAAGAGTAAGAACAAGGTAGTGGCCGAATATGCCTTGCGCGATAACGCCCGCCCCATTGGCGTGGCCGAATACCAATTGGTGGAATCCCTGCCGGCAGAGCTGCAAACCAGCCTGCCCAGCATCGAACAGATCGAGCGCGAGCTGGCAAGTGATGACGCATCCATGGACGACGACTCGCAATGACCGAACAGAACCACAACCCAACCAACACTTACACGGTGCCATCGGTATCCATCACCACGGCGCACACCGGGGCTTCCAGCAAAGCCAATGAGCTGGGCATGCGTACCATGCAGGAGCGCGCCTATACCAAGCGCGGCGAACAGTACCTGCTGATCAAGTCGCCCCCTGCATCAGGTAAGTCCCGCGCCCTGATGTTTATCGCGCTGGACAAGCTGCATAACCAGGGCTTGCAACAGGTAATTGTCGTGGTGCCGGAGCGCTCCATTGGCGGCAGCTTCGCCGATGAGCCGCTGAGCAAGTTTGGTTTTTACTGGGACTGGCAAGTGGCTCCGCAGTGGAACCTATGTAATGCTCCTGGCATCGATGAGCCGCGCGTGGCCAAATCCAAGGTGGAAGCCGTACGCGCTTTCCTGAAAAGCACCGACAAGACACTGGTTTGCACCCATGCCACCTTCCGTTTTGCCGTAGAAGAGCTAGGTATCGAAGCTTTCGACAACCGCCTAATCGCCATCGACGAATTCCACCACGTTTCCGCCAACCCGGACAACAAGTTGGGCGGCCAACTGAGTGCGTTTATCGGCCGCGATAAAGTGCATTTGGTGGCCATGACTGGCTCTTATTTCCGTGGCGACAGCGAGGCCGTGCTGGCCCCGGCGGAAGAAGCCAAGTTTGAGACGGTGACTTACACCTACTACGAGCAGCTCAACGGCTACCGCTGGCTCAAGTCGCTGGACATCGGGTACTTCTTCTATACCGGCAAGTATGTGGATGCCGTCGCCAAGGTGCTGGACCCAGCACTGAAAACCATCATCCATATCCCCAATGTGAATGCCCGCGAAAGCCTCAAAGACAAGGAGCGCGAGGTCAACGAAATCATGAGTGCGCTGGGCGATTGGCAGGGTGTCGACCCGGCCACCGGCTTCCACCTCATCAAAGCCAAGGACGGTCGCACGCTGAAAGTGGCAGACCTGGTGGATGACAGCGACGCGTCCAGGCGCTCCAAAGTGCTCAGTGCACTGAAAGACCCTGCGCAGAAGAACAACCGCGACAACGTGGATGTGATCATCGCACTGGGCATGGCGAAGGAAGGCTTCGACTGGATCTGGTGCGAGCATGCGCTGACCATCGGCTACCGTTCGAGCCTGACCGAAATTGTACAAATCATTGGCCGCGCCACGCGTGATGCGGAGGGCAAGGAGCGCTCGCGCTTCACCAACCTGATCGCTGAGCCTATGGCCGACCAAGCGGCTGTAGCCGAAGCAGTGAACGATATGCTTAAGGCCATTTCCGCCAGCCTGCTGATGGAACAGGTGCTCGCCCCGCGCTATGAGTTCAGTCCGAAAGATACCGGGCCGAAAGACGGTTTCATTTACAACGGTGGCGAGGGCTATCAATCAGGTGGCACCAATCTGGGCGTGAATGAAGCCACAGGCCAGTACCATGTCGAAATCAACGGTCTGACCACGCCGCAAAGCACAGAAGCCTCGCGCATCTGCAAAGAAGATTTGAACGAAGTGGTAACCAGCTTCCTGCAGGACAAAACCGTGCTGGAACGCGGCCTATTCGACAAGGAAAACACCCTACCCGAAGAGCTGACCCAACTGCGCATGGGCAAGATCGTGCGCGAGCGTTACCCCGACTTGAGCGACGTCGACCAGGAAGCAATCCGTCAGCATGCCATCGCAGCCATGAACATTACCCAACAGGCCAAATTGATGTTGGCTCAGACCGATGCCAGCGAGAGTGGCGCCTTACAAGGCAGTACGTCTCTGCTGGAAGGCGTGCGCAAATTCGTCAACGTGCGCGAGCTAGATATTGATCTGATCGACCGCATCAACCCTTTTGAAGCCGCCTATGCGGTGCTGGCTAAGGCGATGGATGAAAAATCCCTGCGCCAGGTGCAGGCCAGCATTGCAGCCAAGAAGGTGAGCATTCCTGAAAGCGAAGCACGAGACTTAGCAATGCGCGCCCTGCAGTTCAAAAACGAGCGTGGCCGGCTGCCAGACATCAACTCCGCCGATGTCTGGGAGAAACGAATGGCTGAAGGCGTGGTTGCGTTCGCACGTTACCGTGCCCAAGCCAAAGCGGCACAGGGAGAATCCACTAATGGCTAAGATGAACGATGACGACCTACTGGATGCGCTAGGGGTAGAAGTACCCTCGCTAAATACAGCCACTCGAACCCCTCGCGAAGAACGCATCTTCGCTGGCTTTGAGGACATTCGGCGCTTCTATCAGACCCATGGCCGCGCCCCACTACATGGCGAAGACCGCGACATTTTCGAGCGCTTGTACGCCGTGCGATTGGATCAGCTTCGCAAGTTACCGGAAGCACAAGCCCTACTGGCAGGCTTAGATAGTCACGGCCTACTGTCAGGTTCTGTGGTAGCCACGGTAAATGTGAATGACCTGGATGAGGACGCCTTGCTCGCCGAGCTGGGCATCGGCAGTGAGTCCATCGACCAGGACGATATCACCGTGCTGCGGCATGTGCGTTCCAGTGCGGCAATAAAAGCGGCAGAAGAAATTGCCGCCCGGAACCCATGTAAAGACTTCGAGAGATTTAAGCCACTGTTTGACGAGGTGGAAGCAGGCCTCAAGCAAAAACTATGGGTAACCAAGCCCTTTGGCAAGAACGCCAGCATCGAGGTCGGGGACTTCTTCATTCTGAGCGGACTCATTGCCTATGTCGCCGAGGTGGGAGACACCTACAAGACGCCGAATGCGGAGACGAATGGTCGTTTGCGGGTCATCTACTCCAATGAGACAGAAAGCGATCTGCTACTACGATCCTTGCAGCGGGCGCTCTACAAAGACGGTGACGGGCGTGCAGGGTCTCGGATCATCAAGGTAGACTCTGGCCCACTGTTCAGCGACATAACCGAGCCGGACGACATCGAGACTGGCACCATTTATGTGTTACGCAGCCGGTCCAACCATCCCTACGTAGCCGAGCACCGCGAGCTGATCCACAAGATCGGCGTAACCGGTGGCCGAGTGGAAACGCGTATCGCGGCGGCGGCGAAAGATGCCACCTACCTGCTGGCCGATGTGGAAGTGGTCGCAACTTACAAGCTTCACAACCTGAACCGCACCCGGCTGGAAAACATCTTCCACCGCCTGTTCGGCGCAGCGCAGCTGGACTTGACCATCGAAGACCGCTTCGGCCATCCAGTCAGACCTAGGGAGTGGTTCCTGGTGCCGCTGCATGTGATTGATGAAGCGGTTGAGCGCATCCGAGATGGGTCAATTACCGAAATGGTCTACGATCCCCACTCGGCTCGCCTGGTCAGCTAAAGACACTGATGAGGTAAACGATGACTAGATCGATGTCGCGCGCTTGCACGCGGCATCGATCTAGTCTGATCCCGAAACTCCTCTGGGCGTCCGCTAAATTGTTCTGCTTACTGCAAGTGGCGCTACTGCCGATGTCAGTATGGTATGCACGATATCTACAGATCCCGGCTTTCATGCCGCCGCTCGTTCTGCTTTACGTTTTCTCTTTCCTGAGCTTTTGCCTACGACTATACGGCCCGACGGACTTATAGGAAGGGGTGTTATTCACTAGATGTCGAAATAGTGGCATTGAATCGCTTTTTAACGAATGATGGCGGTTATGAAAGCGATGCTGCGTGTCTGTGGCAGTAAGTCCAGCTCGTAAGCAAGGGATGCTCCGCAAGCAAGGAGGCTCAGATGTGGGCTGATGTCGATACAAAAAGCGATTTTCTGAATTACTCAGAAGTGGCGGATCTGGTTGTGGACGTCATCCGTGATCCGTCCATGCGTCCGGTTACCATAGGCGTGTTCGGTTCCTGGGGTACTGGGAAGTCCACGCTGCTCAATCTGATCGAGCATGGACTGAACCCTCCTCGGGGAGCGTCTGAATTCGTCGTCGTTCGTTTTGACGCCTGGTTGTATCAGGGCTTCGATGACTCCCGCGCCGCGCTGATGGAGATCATCGCCTCCACTCTTATCGACGCTGCCGAAGAAACCAGCTTTCTTCCTGAAGCGAAGAAGCTTTTTGCGCGGGCAAACAAAATGCGAATGCTTGGTCTTATGGTCGAAGGCGGAGCGCTTGCTTTGGGTATGCCAGCTTTCGGTTTTGGTGCGAAAGGGGTGGAGGCTCTGGGGAAGCTCTTTTCCGGTGAAGCGGATCATGACTCGTTAGGAACTCTCAAAGATGAAGGTGGTAAGGCGAAGGACAGCTTTACCGGGCTGCTTGGCCCAGAAAAGCAGCAAACTCCCCCCCAACAGATCGAGGCGTTCCGAAAGGAGTTTTCAAATGTCCTCATCGGTCTCGACAAAACGTTGGTCGTTTTTGTCGACAACTTAGATCGCTGCTTGCCCAAGCAGACGATCCATACCTTGGAGGCTCTGCGTCTATTCCTCTTCATGAACCATACGGCTTTTGTCGTGGCGGCAGATGAGGAGATGGTTCGCCATTCGGTCAGTGAGCATTTCAAAGATCCTGGTGATCGTCATGTGACTGATTACTTGGATAAACTTATTCAAGTGCCTGTTCGTGTGCCAAGGTTGGGCGTTCAGGAGGTTCGGGCGTACCTATTCATGCTGTTTGCCTCGGCCGGTAACAAGGTCCCTGGCGAGCACATCGAGGCCTTGAGAGTCGGGCTTGAAGATAACTTGCGCAAGGCATGGAGAGACGAACCCATCAGCACAGAGAGGGCCTTAGAGTTGCTGGGCTCTAATGTGCCTGTGGAAGTTGCCGAAGCTTTTCCGATTGCTGATCGAATTGCGCCAATGCTCGCAAGCTCCAGCTCCGTGTTGGGTAACCCCAGAATCGTGAAGCGTATGCTCAACGTCGTTCGAATGAGGGTACGGGTAGCAGCACTGCGTGAAATGCCTGTAAACGAGGCCCTAATCGCCAAGGTAGCTCTTTTTGAGCGTTGCATGGAGGAGAAAGCGGTCGCCCATCTTTACTCGATGATAAATAGTGCTGCCGGCGGCAAACCTGAAGTGTTGGCCGAACTGGAGGGACTACTGGAAGACCCCGTGAAATTTACGGAGGCTTGTCCGGATTTATGGACCAAAGTAGACCTCGTGCGAGATTGGATCAGGCTCGAACCGCAGCTTTCGACTGTAGACCTTCGTCCGGTCGTTTATCTGAGCAGGGAAACCACTCCCTTACGGGTATTGCGCGCAGGTCTTTCTGCTGATGCGGCTGAAGCGCTTGCTGTGCTCAAACGGACGTCCAACACCTCGTCACCTTCTGCAAAAGCTGCTCTACAAACCATATCCGGTGGTGAGCACGCGGCCGTCATGACCCAGTTAATTGAATCGATGCGGTCGCATTCTGAGTGGACAAGCAAGCCAGTCGGCTTTGACGGTGCGCAGTTGCTTGCCGAGAAGTCACCCGAAGCCGGTGCGCTGCTATCGGACTTCATTCACACCGTAATGCCGGACAAAATTCGGCCTTGGCTCAGCAGCAAGCTTAAGGGCGCGAGCTGGTACAAGGAGCGGGAGAAGAAGTAATGGGAACCTCTACGTCAAGCAAAGGGCCTGGGGGTAATTCTCCATTTGTGCCTGGGTGGGTGGACACCGATGGGCAGCAGGTACCCGAGGCTCCTCCGCAGCGATTTAAAGACTTCCGCACAAATCTGGGGAGATTCGTCTCGACAGGAGACGGCGATTACCTTCGCTCTGCGATAAGCAGCTATGCAGGCGGTGCAACCGGTGGCAGTGGCATTGGACCTGCCCGGTTTGGCTCCATGGCCGGAGCCGGTGGAGCCTTATTTGGTGCGATGGCCACATTGAGGGAAGGGCATTCCCCTCTGGGGCTGGATCTCGCTGCGTTGAACGGCCAGGACACGGACATTGCTATCGACATGATCGTGCAGGCGCTTGCCACCGAGGACGGCGATTCTGATCGCGTTCGGGTTGCGATGAACGAGGCGCTTTCTGAATGCCTAGAGGGTTACCAAGAGTTTGATTTCGCGAGCATCACTGACGAGATGCTTGTACAGATGATGCTGGTGTACGTCACCAAATGCGTGTTTGGACAAGTAGTGCTCGATTCGAACGATGCGTTCGCAAAAGCTGAATCACCTGGCCAAGTCGAGCAGGCCGAGAAGGAACTGTACTCTCTCGTTGAATCGGTGACCGACAAGCACATGCGTCCCTTGTTGGGAGGCAGTCTGAAAGCGCTCTCCAGCAAACAAATTGAAAAGATTCAGATGGCCGCCATCCGCGAAGTGTGGAGTGAATGGGAGGCATACCAAGAGTGACAGACCTCATTTTCCATCACGAAGCTGATCAGCTTCGCTCGCAAACGGCTAATGAAATTCCCGTACTGATGTACGGCAGTCGCCCACCGACGCGGGGCACTTGCTCTATAGGGGGGCCGGTTCGCGCTGCAGTGAGGCGTTTGGGTGCTCCGGTCAGTAGAACCGGGTTCGATTTGTTGACTATAGCCATGGCCGTAACAGCCGCAGATACTTTTGTTGATAAAGCAGACGCTGATGATGGTTGGGCCCGGGACCTTCGTTTATTCATCCCCATCGCTGATCCGCAACTTTGGCAGGCCGCGATACCGCTTTTACAGAAGGCTCTGCATTTCTTAAGCGGCGATCTTTGGGAGATCATCCTATTGCCTGATGGACCCAGACAGCTCACGTCTCAGAACCGTGGTCGCATCACCGTTATGGCCGGCCACGATTGCGTCAGTTTGTTCTCGGGGGGGATGGATAGCGGCATTGGAGCGTTGAATTTATTAGCAGAGGGCAGACGCCCATTGTTGATAAGTCATGCATATCGAGGTGACTCGGAAAAGCAAATCATGGTTCGGGATCATCTACCGGTGGAGGTCTCAAGATTCGCTGCGGTGGCAAATCCGGTGTCCTTGACTGGGAGAAAAACCGATGTGCAGATGCGCACTCGAAGCTTCAATTTCCTCGCTTATGGTGCACTGGTTGGGGCCACACTGGCGCAGCTACGAGTCACTGGCACACCAGTAGAACTTTTCGTTCCCGAGAACGGGCTCATTGCGCTGAACCCTCCAATGACTGCTCGCCGCATTGGCGCGTTGAGTACTAGGACGACGCACCCACATTTTTTGGGCCTATTCCAAAAAATTCTGGATACGGTCGGCCTGCCTGTACGAGTCGAGAATCCGTACGCGCTTCAGACGAAGGGAGAGATGCTTTCTAGGTGTTTAGATCAAGCGAACTTGAGGGTCCTAGCATCGGAAACGGTATCGTGTGGTAAGTGGAAGCGGACATACCAGCAGTGTGGTAAGTGCGTCCCGTGCGTCATCCGACGCGCCTCGTTCCACGCTGCCGGAATGACGGACGGCACCGCGTACCATGCCAGAGGAGCGGATCTGACTTCAGTAGTTCGGGATGCGAATGCCAGAGATGATCTGATGGCCATGATCCTGGCAGCCCGCAGATTGCCCGCAGAGGATGTCGCGAAATGGGTGCGTCAATCCGGCCCGCTTCCACTCCA
The DNA here is from genome assembly GCF_034347405.1 of Pseudomonas sp. CCC3.1. Taxonomy (NCBI): domain Bacteria; kingdom Pseudomonadati; phylum Pseudomonadota; class Gammaproteobacteria; order Pseudomonadales; family Pseudomonadaceae; genus Pseudomonas; species Pseudomonas sp. CCC3.1. The sequence continues at coordinate 4,369,402 of NZ_CP133778.1, read as the reverse complement.
CCGCCAGTCTCGTGATTATTTAATAGATGTGGCCAGCAGAGGCATGGGAGAGGTTAGAAACTACCTATGGTCTCTTGGTCTGCTCTGAAGGGAGCTGTAATCTTGAGGTGCCAGATCAGAAATTTTCTGGCCGTTCCCTAATCGCTTCCAGACCAATAGGGCGGTGAGCCGATAGTAATACCGGGTAGCATCGGAATGGTCTTTCAGGTACTGAGTGAGAAACCAGCGCACGTGCTTGATCTGCCAGGTCCAGGGATTGTCTCGCTGCCATCGTTGTTGAATGGCCGCTTGCATGATTCGGGCTTGGCGCAGGTGGCGTTGCTGCGTGGTCGTCGAGCCAGTCAGGACGCCGCTCAGGAACAGCGCCATATCGAAGGGCTTGGTCACGCTCTCCCTCCAATGTAGGCCGAAACCACATCGATCCGGTTATGACCGAGTTCAAGGCTGATCTGTTGGCGCACCTGTTGATCCAGGTCGCGGTCAATGCGATAGCAGTGGCCACCATTGACCGGTGCGGCGTGGCCCGTGAGCTGCTCGTAACGCTCGCAGGCGTAGGCCGCTCGCAGTTCATGGAAACCCTTCAGCCCGTGTTCATGCAGCGTTTCGCGGGCGGGGAGCACGGTCTGATGCAGGAATGCGGCGTAGCTTTCGTCTCGGGCCAGCAAGTTACGGCTGCCGGTCGGCGACGCCTTACGAGCCAACAGCAGTGCCGCCTTAACCTCTTCATTGGCCACGACCCATCGCGGCGCTGAAGCGCCTGAGCGGCCGCCTTTGGTGCCGTCCTGGATGTTGATGCGGCCTAAGTGTTCGGCTTCGCGGTGCAAGCGTGGCAGGTCAGCCAGGATTGCTTCGCGTAGGCGCATGCCGGTTGCTCGGGCCAACAGGACAATCGCCGCCACCCGCTCGTGTTGCCGTTCGCCAAGCACCTCAAACACTCGCCGCACCTGTTGGCGGTCTTGGCCATCCGGGGCGCGGGTGCGTGCGGTCGAGCGCTTCTGTCCCAACGCCTGGCTCGGGCTGGCGATCCTCACATCCTGATCACCGCGCAGCGCCGCGAGGGTGCGGTTGACGCTGCTCAGGCGGTTCTGCGCGGTGGCGATGCAGAGTTCACCTTGCTGGATCTGCTGGCGCAGGTAAGCGGCGTAGTCTTGTAGTGTACGTCGATTGATCTGACGCGCATCGTTGTAACCGGGGCCATTCTCTGACCGATACCAACGCACGAACGCTTGCCAGCGATCGCTATGCGCTTTGACCGTGGCGAAGTGGCCACCGGCAAACAGATCCTTTAGCGCTTGTGGGCCGGCGTAGCTCAGCTGGCGGCCATAGCCAAAGTTGCGACCCTCACGCCGACCGACCAGTGCCATCGTCATCACCGTTTTCGTTTGTTTGCAGAAAGAGCAGCAGGGCTTTCCAGTGGAGGCTGAGCCGGTCCAGCTGCTGCCAGTGTGTCGGGCGGATCAAGAGGGCATTTTTGTAGTGCAGCAGCAGTGCCCCTTCCTCACGCAGTTGTTCCATCAGCAGGACGAGGTAGGCAGGATCAAGTGGTGGTGTGGCGACAGCGGCGACAGTGGCGACAACCCGCGTCGTTTCTGGCCTGGGGCGTGGCGACAGGGTGGCGACAGAAGCGGCGACACGTCGTGATTCTGGCGGCGGTTGATGTTGCGCTTGGTAGCGGCGCACCGCGTCATTGAGGCGGAACATGACGGACCTCGAAGGTTCTTCCATCGCGGCTGCTCAGCCAGCGATGAGTGATCAACTCGACGAATAAAGAGGCGGTATGGTCAGCACTTTTTCGGGCAAAACGAGGACCGTTACGATTGACGTCGCGGACGGTGAAGTGGGTCCAGCCTTTCTGCACCAGCCAGCGCAGCAGCCGATCCGATTCCTCGCGTCGGCTATTGACCGGCTCCTGTTCGGTCAGGCGCTGAATCTCGGCCAGGTAGTAATCCATCAGCGTGGAGGCACGCTGGATGTGTGCTTCCTCCAACATACTGGCCTCTTCAACCATGGCCAACACGCCCGCGATACGCAGTACATTCGCCGCGGCCTTGCTCGCGACAGGCTGGACGCCGGCAAGCTCGCCGAACTCGCCAGACTGGCACTCGATGGTGTCGTGAATATCAATCCAGGCACGACGGGCACGGGGAGTCAGCTCCAGCGTGGCGGGATTGAGTGAGCCATCCTGGTGAAGCGACCAGGGCTGTTGCAGCAGGGCGGTGATCCGCTGTTGGTAGCGCTGGACTTTGGGATCTCGGGTCAGGTCGATTGCCTTGTAGAGCCGCTGGCCGGCCAGGCGCTCGGGCCAACTGATCAGGCAACGGCCGAGGATGCCTTGGCCATTGATCACCGGATCTTTGAAAATCTGGTTGGCCAGGTAGGGCTGCAGCATCAGATGCAGGCTGAGGCGGCGATCATAGGCCCGCAGGCTTTCTCCGGCCATGGAGCGGGCCCTGTCGATCGGGCTGCCATCCCACAGCATCGACAAGGTGGTGATTGCCTTGAGCAGATTCTCTTTGCTCATGGTGCTGCTGCCCAAGAATTGGCCACCTTCATCATTGAACAAACCCATGCTGGGTAAGCCATGGCACAGGCTTTTGACCAGGGCCTCGATAGTGGGCTCGGCAATGATCAGTCTCGGCGGTACCGGCTCGGACAGCTCACCGTCTTTCGACTCAGCGCGATCCGTTGAGGTTTTGGGCTTGGCCATGATGCTGGTAGCGGCGCGATAGGCTTTGAGCTTTTCCGCATACAGGGTCCACTGCTGTCGTTCCCAGTCGCGCGCCGCCTTCAGTGCCAGGTGATCCACTGCGCTTTTGCGATCACCCGAGGACGCCACCGTCAGTAGGTAGAGGGACAGCGGATAGGTTCGGCCATCGAGTTGGGCATTGGCATGGCCCTGGCTCACCAGGGCAGCGCTGGCCAGCACCGATTGTGCAGCCATGGCGCTGGGCACGCCGATCACCTCGGCCAGTCGTTCGACCGCAGGGCCCAACAGGTCCCCGAGTGCTTCGACCGGGTAGGGCAGTGGCGCCTGCTGGTATTCCAGCAATGGTTGTGGTGGCTCGAACGCTTCGCACAGTTGCATCGCTATTCTCCTGAGATTATCGACTTCGTCCTCACTCATCCCGCCACGGTTGTTGAGTGTTATCAGGGATCAAGGCCCCTGCGACCTGTGAGGGTTGTCCACTGACGCGGGACTGGCGGCTCTTTACGACCGGGAGCTTGGGCATCTCATGATCTGGCCTCCTGAACACTTCCGAAGACGTGGGCGGGTGGAGGCTGCGCTGGCTGACGAGACCAATGCCGCGAGATCCAGAGTCGGGTGAAGGCAGTGATGCGATGACCGGGGCATGCCTGACTGTCAGTCAGGTGCAGTCCATTCCTTGGGCTGCGGCACCATCATCGGCATCGCTGTGGCGAGTGAGCATTCGGTGTTTGTCACGCCGATTGTCACGAGGTGGAAAGCCGCAAAGCCCCATGCGAGCCGGGCTGCAGCAGTGTGAGATGCGCCCGTCTCTTTCGAGAGAAAGAGACGGGCGCAAGGTTGGCGCAAGAAATGGCCAAGCGGATAAGTTGCTGCAGGACAGCTGGGTAGGGGGATGAGTTGCCGCAGTAGGCACTCTGCTAGAAGTAGGCATCCATCACATGGGTAGTGACCGTACGAGCTGCCGGACGCTAATCGCACTTGGGGGTGAACCACCACGGTGTGGCGTAGACTCAAAGGTTCTGGCTACCTGGGTGCTGTCGAGGACAGCGCTTGTAAGGCTCTGGTGTAACGCTCGTTCTGCTCGCGGTCAACAGCATTTTGGGGGCACTGTTGCGCCAATCGGTAATGCTGGAAGACCTTGGAGACCGGTGGTTTCCCATGGCCGGGTGGTCGTTCGTCGGTTTTTAATGTGAGCCCATGCAGGTGGGAATGCGGAGCCTTCCCGCCTGCATGGGCTTGGCCGAAAAAGCTCCAAGAGCGAGGATTGCAACGGCGACAGTCGCCACTTTTGTCGCCATGCTGCAGGCCAGGTATTACACGGGTTGTCGCCGGTGTCGCCACTGTCGCCAAATCAACCATCACTCCATCTGGGGAGTCATTCTCGGTTACCGGCAGCGTCCGGTGAGCGCTCACCGTATCGGCACGACGTTGTGGTCCCTGGTTTGATTGATCGCAGATGCCGACAGGCTGCCGGTGGCCGCCTTCTGGATATACTCACTCCACCAGGCCATCATCGGACGCCGGCGTTCGATGTAGTCCGCCCGGTTGTAGGCACTACGGACTTCATCCTTGTCGACATGCGCCAGTGCGACTTCGATGAGCTCCGGATCCCACCCATGCTCGTTGAGGATGGTGCTGGCCATGGAGCGCATGCCGTGGCTGACCAAGCGGTCCTGAAAGCCCATGCGTTTCAACGCCATGTTGGCGGTCTGGCTGTTGGCGTGGGTACGCGGGTTTCTATCTGCCGGGAACACGTATTCTCTGTGGCCGCTATGGGTCTTGAGTGTCTCCAGTAACGCGAGTGCCTGTTCAGTCAGCGGAATGGTATGCGGGCGACGCTTTTTCATGCGCTCTGGTGGGATGGTCCAAATGCGTTTGTCGAAATCGATGTCTGCCCACCGAGTGGTGGCTGCCTCGACAGGGCGGGTCATCGTGTGCAACTGCCATTCGATCAGACAGCGCGTGACTCGCTTGATGCTGGCATTCGCGATTTCCATCATGAGCTCCGGAAGCTCGTCAGGTCGTAGCGCGGCCATGTTCTCTTTCCTGGGTTTTTTGAACACCGCCCGAATGCCACTGAGGGGGTTCGCAAAGATCAGTCCTGAATTGACCCCATAGGTCATGATTTCGTTGAGCCGTTGGCTCAGTCGCTTCACTGTCTCGAGACTGCCTTTGGCCTCAATCGGGCGAAGCAGTTCGATGACCATCGGTGCGGTAATTTTTGAGAGCGGCGTTGTTTTCAGGTCTGGAAATACGTGCAGCGTGAGCGATCGCCAAATGTCTTCGGCGTACGCCGGCGTGACGGAGTCCTTCTTTAGCTCGAACCAGGCGGTGGCCACGTTCTCGAACGTATGTTCCGTCTCCGCTCGTTTGGCTTCGTCCTGTGCATTGCGTTGCACCTTGGGATCAATACCTTGTGCAAGCAGCTCGCGCGCTTCCACCACTTTTTTCCTGGCGTTCGCTAGTGAGAGTTCTGGGTACGTGCCCAGCCCCATATTGATACGGTTTTTGGTTACCGGCTCGCGGTAGTTGAAGTTCCACAGCATCGAGCCATTGCTCCTGACTCGGAGCTGAAGGCCATCACCATCGCTGAGGACGTAATCCTTGTCTTTTGCCTTGACTGCCTTGAGCTGGCGGTCGGAGAGGCGAAGGGCTAGAGCAGGCATGAGAGCTACCTCTGACACCATTTTGGTATTCCAAAAAATAGCACCAGATGGCTTGGAATACCATTTGGAATACCAAAATTGCTAGAACTCCAAAAAGCTCTAGAGATCTCTATAGCCGCTAAACCCCTGTATTTACTGGATTTCAGGCACAAAAAAAGACGTCCGTGGACGTCTTTAGATGATGAAGTGGTGGAGCCGGGGGGATTTGAACCCCCGTCCGCCAGTACTCCGCTGTCGGTACTACATGCTTAGCCGTATCTATTAAGTTAACCCTCAGCGACCCGAAGGGCAGGGTGCTTTGGGCGAGTTGTGTAAGTTTTAGCCGCTTCGTCCACAACGTACTGCACGGCGATCCTGTTCTATATGACAATCACTTCAGGTTTACAGGCATCCCCTAGTGATTGCTGGGCCCGAAGGCACCAGGAGGATGGCTAAGGCAGCTTACGCTGCGAGAGCTTGACCCTCGTAGGTTTCGTCATTGGCAACTATAAGTAGTTGCAACAGTGGATTTACGAGTTCTGTTACCAACTCGGCATGCACCTAGAGTTTCGCAACCGGCGTCGAATCCTAAACGGCCCCGATGCTTGCTGTGTGTAACCAGCAAGCTTGCGGAGTCTACGCCAATTCGGCGCAGAAGGCCAACCTCAAGGGCTTACTTATCGTCGCCGCCTTTGGTGAGGTTTTGCAGTTTTTGCAGTGCCAGGGTTGATGTCGCAATGCAATCTTCGGTTTTGCCAGCAGCTTGTTCACCTTTGGCCTTTTCGACCAAGGCGTTGATATCGTCTTTGGTGTTCTCACTGGTCGCATTAAGCGTCGCGACGGCATCGTTGATTTTCTGAAGGTTGATCTGGCACAGATCTTCTGCCGCAAACACCGGGGAGGCCAACATTGCAGCGCAAACAAAAAGACCAGCAAGTGCGGTACGTTTCATAGGGGAAAGCTCCTTGTGCACAGTTAGGCCCGGTGTCTGCGGGCTCGGTTATATGCCCTAAACATTAGGGCCTTAAGCCAATTGACTATAGCCACACTCAGGAGTTCTGCTTTTATTTGGCCACTATTGAATGATTTTTTTTGCCCGAAAGTGGGACGTTTAAAGTGCTTTGGCAGGCCCAGTCGCTTTCAATCGGACGAAACTTCTTAGACTGCGCGGGCAGGGCGTCTGTCGATAAATCGCTGGGTGGTTTAACGATGCACTGACGCAGTACGCGTCTGTTTGGCGACAGACGCGTCATTTGCATGGCTATTAATACATGCTGCGTTAGCGCTGGATCAGAACAGTCCGGACGTTGGGAGTTGGGTGCCTTTGAGGTGGCTGGCACCGACCGCTGCGGCCTTCCAGTGACGTGGATTGTGATTGGCCACTGTTCGCGCGTTGCGCCAGTGCCGGTCCAGGTTGTAGCTGCGGCCGGTAGCAGAAGCGCCCCCTACGTCGAAGACTAATTCGGCCGCCTTGAGCGCCGATTCGGCGGCGATGTATTGAGCCTGCGCGACCTCGATGGCGGCCTGTTCGATCGAGTCGACGTCCAGGTCGTTGCGCCAGGCACGGTCTATCGCCTGGGCTGCACGTAAGACCACGGCTTCAGCTGCGTAGGCTCGCGCACTGATGTCGCCAACACTCAGTTCCACGTAGGGGTCATCGACTGAGCGTTTTGCGCTGCTGTGCACGATTGGTCGTGCATGATTTTGGGCAAAATCTTTTGCATCATTGAGGGCGTTTCGGGCGATGCCGGCTTCAACTGCGCCGAGGAACAGTTGCACGAATGGGGTGATGATGCTGCGCTTGCCGTCCACAGCGCGCGGTGGACGAAGCTCTTCGGGGTAGACCGCGACATTATTAAGGTGCGTTGTGCCACTGGCCGTGAGGCGCTGGCCCATTGCGTCGAAGTCGTCAATCAGTTCCAACCCTTCGCGGTCGCGGGGCAGAACAAATGAAAGCGGCTGGTCGTTTTCATCCAATGCAATCGCCATCACCCAATCCGCGTATAGCGCGCCGGTGCTGTAGTACTTACTGCCATTGACCCGGTAGTGATCGCCTTCGCGCACAAGCCGGGCGCTGACCGAACCATTGGCGCCGCCCACTTCCCAGCCTGCGTTGCCGACGACAGTTCCCTGCAGGTAGCGATCGAACCAAAGCGCGCGATCCTGCTCTGCGTTATCGCTGTGTGAGGCGAGCAGTCCTTCGAGAAATCCGAAGCCTGGGCGCAAGGCTTGGGCGGCGTTTGAGTCCACCGCCGCGATGCGTATCAGCAAGCTGATGGCATCTTCCACGCTGCCGCCGGGACCTCCGTAGGCTTTGGGGATCCGGCACGTGAGCACACCAGCGGCGGCCAGGCTGCTCAGCGCGGCATATGGCAGTTGGCGATTACGTTCGCGTTCGATCACGCCCTCGCCGATTTCCGGCAACAGTTTTTCCACCCGGGCGATGAGTTCATCAACAGACGCGGGCGGGGTCGAGTACGCGGAAGAAGGGGCAGAAGATCTGTAAGTAGGTAATGACATGGGCTAAACAGCTTCGATGCGGGTGGAGCTGTGTCATTGCAGAATCTGTGCCGATATTTTTTTCTATTTAAATCAGTTGGTTATGATTTTTGGTGGCGTGCGGATAGCAACAGTTTGTTTATCAACTGTTGCGTGGCAGACAGTGACTGGTTTTTTGAACCCGATACTGAGGAAGCGGCCGAAGGCTGCGATGTTTAAAGATCAAACGATCGCAGCCTGCGGTATTTCCTACAGGGCTCTCGGCGCGCTGACGCGGTCTACCAAATAGACCAGCCCGTGGTAGTCGATCCCGCCATGTTGGGTCAGGCCAATTTCACAGGTGCGGCTGGTCGAAATCCCTTCGCTGCACTGCTGCACCGCGTCTTTCAAGGTGCGCAGTGAATGGGCGTTCAGCTCGGGGGTGGTGAAGCCTTTGTCGCCTGCAAACCCGCAGCAATGAATGCCTTCCGGTATCACCACGTTGGTGCTGCACAGTCGTGCGATGTCGATCAGCGCCTGGCTTTCGCCCAGGTGCTGGGTGCTGCACGTGACGTGCACGGCAATCGGTGCGGTTTGCGGGGTGAAGTTCAACTTATCCACAAGGTGGGTGCGGATGAAACGCACCGGGTCGTACAGGTCGAGGCGGGTTTCACCCAAGTCTTGCACCAGGCGCAAAGTGCACGGGCTGGTGTCGCAGTAGATGGGGTCGATGCCGCCACGGCTGGCGTGCAGCAAGGCGCCGATCAGTTCCTGGCGTTTGTGCTCGGCCTGTTCGTTGTAACCCTTGGACGCGAACGGCTGGCCGCAGCACAGGCTGTCCATGTTGTCGGGGAATACCACTTGGTAACCGGCTTTTTCCAGCAGGCTCCGGGTTTTGTCGAGCAGCGAGGTTTGCTCGCTGTCGCCTGCGGCCGGGCCCATGACCCGCGAGACGCATGCCGCCAGGTACACCACGCGTGGACGTGCGTCTTTGACCGGCGGGCTAAAGCGAATGGCGCGCTCGGGCTGCGGCATGGCGTTGGTCCACAGGGGTACGCGGCCTTTGCTGGCCTTGGTCAGCGCCGCCGAGATTTTGCCCAGACGCGGCGCGCCCAGCAGCATGCGTGCACCATTGGCCACGTGCAGGGTGAAGCGCGCGCCTTGTAGCGTGGTTGCAAAGTGATTGCCCAGCCAATCGGCGGTTTTCACGCTGTTGGCGCTGCGGGCGCGCAGCTTTTTCACCAGCTCGCCGGTATTAATGCCGACCGGGCAACGCTGGGCGCACAAGCCGGTGGCGGCGCAGGTATCGATGCCTTGGTAAGCGTAGGCTTCTTCCAGCTCGCGGGTATCGACCCCGGCGCGCTTTCTGGCCTGGATGTCGCGCCAGATCACAATCCGCTGGCGTGGGCTGAGGGTCAGGCCTTTTGAGGGGCACACCGGCTCACAAAACCCGCATTCGATGCACTTATCCACAATCTCGTCGGCCGCAGGCATCGGCTTGAGGTGTTTAAGGTGGATGTGCGGGTCTTCGCTGAGCACCACGTCGGGGTTGAGGATGCCTTGCGGGTCGAGTAAACGCTTGAGTGTCCACATGAGCTGGTAGGCGTCGCTGCCCCATTCCAGTTCAACAAACGGCGCCATGTTGCGCCCGGTGCCGTGTTCGGCCTTGAGTGAACCGCCGAACTCCACGGCCACCAGTTGCGCCACGTCGTCCATAAAGGCTTGGTAACGTGCGACTTCTTCAGGGTTGTTAAAGCCCTGGGTGAACACAAAGTGCAGGTTGCCTTCGAGGGCGTGGCCGAAGAGGATCGCCTCGTCGTAGTGGTGCTTGTCGAACAACTCGATCAGGCGATTAACGCCGATGGCCAGTTGCTCGACCGGAAAGGTCACGTCTTCGATGATGACGGTGGTGCCGGTTTTGCGCACCGCGCCGACGGCCGGGAACGTGTCCTTGCGAATCGCCCAGAGCTTGGCGTTTTCGGCTGGGTTCTCGGTGAAGTCGACTTGTTTCTCGACCGGAAAACCCGCCAGCGACGCCATGATGTGCGCCAGTTGTTCGTGCAGCAAGGTCTGCGTTGCCGCGCGTGACTCGATCAGCAGGGCGCAGGCGTTGTCCGACAGTTGTTGTACGAAAGCCGGCATGCCGGGTTTGTCTTGTACCGAGCGCAGGCTGCGGCGGTCCAGCAGTTCAACGGCTGACACGGGCTGGCTTTTGAGCACGGTCACGGCGTTACAGCAGGTTTCAACGTCAGGGAAGACGATCAGCGCCGAGGCTTTGTTTGGGTGGTCGATGACGGTGTCGTAGGTAACCGAGCTGATGAAGCCCAGCGTGCCCTCGCTGCCTACCAGCAAGTGGCTGAGAATATCCAGTGGATCATCAAAGTCGACCAAGGCGTTGAGTGACAAGCCGGTGGTGTTTTTCAGACGGTATTTGTGGCGAATTTTTGCAGCCAGTTCGGCATTGGCGCGGGTCTCGCGGGCTAAAGTCCCCAACTGGTCGAGCAGCGCGGCGTGGCTTTGCCGAAAGGCGGCGATGTTGGCCGTGTCTTCGGTGTCGACTCGGGTGCCGTCGGCCAGTACCACGCGGATGCCAGCCAAGGTGTGGTAGGTGTTTTGCGCGGTGCCGCAGCACATACCGCTGGCGTTGTTGGCGACGATGCCGCCAATTTTGCAGGCGTTGATCGAGGCCGGGTCGGGGCCGATCTTGCGCCCGAACGGGGCCAGCCAGGCGTTGGCTTGGGCGCCGATCACGCCGGGTTGCAGGCGGATTTGCAAGCCTTGCTCGCGAATGACTTTGCCGTTCCAGTTGTCGCCGAGCACGATCAGTACCGAGTCACTGATGGCCTGGCCTGACAGGCTGGTGCCCGCAGCACGGAAGGTCACAGACACTTGATCGCGACGGGCCAAACGCAGTAGCTCGACCACTTCGTCTTCGGATTCGACGCGGATCACCAGTTTGGGAATCAGCCGGTAAAAGCTCGCGTCGGTGCCAAAGGCCAAAGTGGAAAGTGGGTCGGTGAAGCGGCGGTCTTGGGGGATCAATCGCTCGGCATCACGTACAAATGCAACGGGCAGGCTCATGCGTCCTCCAGAATCAACACCACCAGGTCTTTCGGGCCATGGGCGCCGTAGGCCAGTATTTGTTCAATGTCGGCGGTTTTTGACGGGCCAGACACCAGCAACGCGTTGGTCGGCATGCCTGCCGTCCACTTCATTTCGCGCTGCACCTGGTAGAAGTTGTCGCGGATTTCACTGGCCTTGAGCAACGCAAAATGCACCGGTGGCACCAGACTCATGAGGCGCGGTTCTTCTGGGGTGGGCCACATGATCAAACTGCCGGTGGCGGCAATTGCGCCCAAGGTGGTGGTGAAGCTGGCCGGGGTGTCGTTAAACAGTTCGGCTTTCCATTCTTCTATCGGGCGGTCGTAGGCTTTGAGTGTTGGCAGCGTAGGGTTCTGCGCCCAATGAGCTGTCACTTTTTGGCCGTGTGGCGTAGTCGGTGCGATCAAGAGGCTGGGCAATTGGCGATCGGTGACCAATTGCGCCAGCAGGGCGGGCCATTCGTGTTCGGTGCTGAGGTGGATTTCGGTGTGCACCGCTTCCATCAACTTGCGCAGTTGCGGGATGCGTTGCTCCGGGGTGTAGGTCCAGGGCTCTGTCACCAGCACTTCGTCGAAGTTATCGGGCACGGGTGTGGTGCCGGTCAGGCTGTTGCGCAGTTTGTTGAGGATGTTGTGTTTGGCGCTCATCGCGATTCTCCCGACTTTTTGGCCAAATGCTCGCGGGCCATGTCGTGCAGCGAACGGGCGGCGGGTTTGGGGGCGCTGTGGTTTTGAGTCCACGGCCCGACATTGCTGGGCGTCAACCCGCGCAGGCGGGTGGCGGCCTTGAGGAACACGCGATACAGGGCAGGCGAGCTGTTGAGCTTGGCCCACATGTTCCAGATCAGGCGTTCTTTGCGCGAGTACTTGCTGCCCTGGCCGCGCATGATACGAGGCGAGGCGTCTGGCGATTTAACGTTCTCTTCGCGTAGGCGACGCAGCAAGGCCGGGATCGGAATTTTTACCGGACACACTTCGCCACAGGCGCCGCACAGCGACGAGGCGCTCGGGTGATCCGGGACCTTGGCCAGGCCGACCATGTGCGGGGTAATGATCGCGCCAATCGGACCGGGGTAGACTTCGCCGTAGGCATGACCGCCGATGCGGGTGTAAACCGGGCAGTGGTTCATGCAGGCACCGCAGCGAATGCAGTTCAGGGTCTGGCGCAGTTCGCTGTCGGCAAAGGCTTGGCTGCGGCCGTTGTCGAGCAAGACCAGGTGCACTTCTTCGGGGCCGTCGAGTTCGCCGGGTTTGCGTGGGCCGGAGATCATGTTGACGTAGGTGGTGATCGGCTGGCCAAGCGCCGAGCGGGTCAGCAATGACAGCAGCGGGACAACGTCGCGCAGGTTTTCGACGACTTTTTCGATGCCGGTGACGGCAATGTGCACGGGCGGCACGGTGGTCGACATGCGGCCATTGCCTTCGTTTTCGACCAGCAACAGGGTGCCGGTTTCGGCCACGGCGAAGTTGACGCCGGACACGCCGATGTCGGCTTCGAAGAACTTTTGGCGCAGCACGCGGCGACCGATCTGGATCAGTTGGTCGACGTCTTTGGTGTATTCCACGCCGAGCTTTTGATGAAACAAGTCGGCCACTTGCCCGGCGTTTTTGTGAATCGCGGGCATGATGATGTGGGACGGCTTCTCGTTGTCGAGCTGAACGATGTACTCGCCCATGTCGGACTCAAGGCATTCAATGCCTTGGGCGCCGAGCACGTGGTTCATCTCCATCTCTTCGCTGACCATCGACTTGCCTTTGATCACTTGCGTGGCGGCACGGCGACGGGCAATCGATATCACGATTTCGTTGGCTGCTTCGACGGTTTCAGCCCAGTGCACCTGCACACCGTTGCGGGTCAGGTTGGCTTCGAGTCGCTCCAGCAGGTCGGGCAGTTTGGACAGGGCGCGGGCTTTGACCGCATTGCCCAAGGCGCGCAAATGTTCACGCTCGTGGGCATCGCTGAAGGACACCGCTCGTTTGGTCATCAGCGAATCCATGGCGCTGCGAAAGTTGTTTCGCAGTTGCTTGTCGCCCAATGCCTCATGGGCGCGCTCGCGGAAGTCCTCTTCCACGGCGACGGTAGGAATCAGTGTGCTGGTGCTCATTGTCCACCTCCGGTGCGCTGCCACAGGAAACTGGCCAGATGCTGGCCGCGCAGGGCTTGTTTCTGTTTTTCGAGCGAACCGTTGATGTTCATCAGGCAGCCGCAGTCGGCGGTCAGCACTTGGTGCGCGCCGGTTTCAATCAGGGAGCGGGTCTTGTCGGCGACCATGGCGCCAGAAATATCGGGCATGCGCACGCTGAATGTCCCACCGAAGCCGCAGCATTCACTTTCATGGCTATGGTCGATGCGCTCCACGTTGCTCAGTTGAGCGAGCATTTCGCGGCCGTGCAGGTGGGTGTTCATTTCGCGACGGGCCGAGCATGAGGTGTGCAAGGCGACTTTGACGGGCGCGCCGCTGTCCTTGAATTGCACGTTGCACACGAATAGCAGGAATTCAGTGAGTTCATAAGTGCGTTCGGCCAGGGCATGAACTTTTTTCAAGGCCTCGGGCTCGTCCTTGAACAGGTCTTCGTAGTGCTCGCGCAGCATGCCGGCGCAAGAGCCGGAGGGCACGACCACGGGGTAATCTTCGGCAAACAGCGCTAACTGGGCGCGGGCAACTTCGCGGGCCTGGTCGGTGTAACCCGAGGTGTAGGCCGGTTGTCCACAGCAGCTTTGGCCTTGCGGGTAGTCAACTTCGATGCCTTCGCGTTCGATCAGGTGAATCGCGTCCATCCCTGCCTCAGGGAAGAACAGGTCGACCACGCAGGTGCCAAACAGGTAGACCTTGCGGGGTTTGTGCGCAGGGTATTGGCGAGGGGTGGGAAGGGGGAGCGACACGGGTCGCGTTCGGCACGGCATTGTAAAAAAGCTCGCTCATCAGGCGTCTCCGGGTGGTCCCGGTTATGTGTCCATGGTTGCGGCTGAAAACCCTCTTCAGCCGCAAGGCGGACCGGGTAGTGAATTATGGGCGCCGGGTGTAAGCCCGGCGCTTTTAACGTGCAGTAACCATAGCGCTATTTATTAGTGCACCAGCATGCCGGTGAACCAGTACGCCTGAGCCAGGGTGATCAGGCCGACGATTGTTGCGAAGAACAGGCTGTGTTTCAGGGTGAAGCGGAACAGGTCAGACTCTTTACCCACCAGGCCGGTTGCCGCACAGGCCACGGCGATCGATTGCGGGGAGATCATTTTGCCGGTCACGCCGCCGCTGGTGTTGGCGGCCACCATGAGGGTGTCGCTCACGCCGATCTGGTGTGCAGTGGTCGCTTGCAGCGAGCTGAACAGGGCGTTCGACGAGGTGTCGGAGCCTGTCAGAAACACACCCAGCCAGCCGAGGAACGGCGAGAAGAACGGGAATGCTGCGCCAGTCCCCGCCAACACCAAGGCCATGGTGGAGGACATGCCCGAGTAGTTGGTGACGAAGGCAAACGCCAGCACCATGCCGATGGACAGGATCGGCCAGCGCAGTTCGAACAGGGTCTCTTTGAACGTGGTCAGACCGGTTTTGATGTCGATTTTCAGGATCAGCATCGAGATCAATGCCGAGAAGAAAATCGCAGTGCCGGTGGCCGAGATCGGGTCCAGTTTGAACACGGCGGCAATCGCGGTCGGGGCGTTGACGATTGGCGCGGTTTTGATCACCAGTTGATCAAGGTGCGGGATCGCAAAGTTGAACACCCAGCCATACATCGAACCGCCTGGCGAGAACATGGCCTTGAACGGTTTGAGGGTCCAGATGGTGACCAGCACAGTCAGGATCAGGAACGGCGACCAGGCTTTCAAAATCTGCATCAGGCTGTAAGGCGAAACCATGAGGTTGGTGGGTTTGCCGAAGCCGCCTGCACTGGCGGTGACGATGACGTCAGAGGTAACGCCCGCAATCTGCGCACCTGCGGTACGTTTTGGCTGCCAGACTTTCAGGAACAGGGTCAGGCTGACCAGGCTGGCCAGCGCGGAGGTAATGTCCGGCAGCTCTGGGCCAATGTAGTTGGAGGTGTAGTACTGGGTGATGGCGAAGCTCAAGCCGGCCACCAGTGCGGCAGGCCAGGTTTCACGCACGCCGCGCAGGCCGTCCATCATGAACACCAGCCAGAACGGCACGAACAGCGACAGCAGTGGCAGTTGGCGACCGGCCATGGCGCCGATCTTGAACGCGTCGATGCCGGTGACCTGGCCTGCCACGATGATCGGGATGCCGAGTGCGCCGAAGGCCACTGGGGCGGTGTTGGCGATCAGGCACAGGCCTGCGGCGTACAGCGGGTTGAAACCCAGGCCTACCAGCAAGGCAGCGGTGATCGCGACCGGAGCCCCGAAACCAGCTGCGCCTTCAAGGAATGCGCCAAAGCAGAAACCGATCAGCAGCACTTGCAGGCGCTGGTCATCAGTAATTGAGAGTACCGAGCTGCGGATGATTTCGAACTGGCCACTTTTGACGGTCAGTTTGTAGAGGAACACGGCAGCAACGATGATCCAGGCGATGGGCCAGAGACCATAGGCAAATCCATAACCTGCTGCGGCGAAAGCCATGTCGACAGGCATCTGGAAGGCGAAAATCGCGACCAGAATCGACAGGGCCAGGGTGATGCTGCCAGCGACGTGCCCTTTGAGGCGGAACACGGCCAAGGCCAGAAAGAAGAACACGATGGGGATAACGGCCGCGAGTGCGGACAGGCCGAGGCTGCCGAGCGGGCTGTAGAGCTGTTGCCAGGTTTGCATAGTGGGGTGGCCCCTAATTGTTATTGGTCGATGCTGCAGAGTGTATCTGGGTAATTGGTATTACCAATTTACAATCGCTGTCGGCTAGGTTAAAAGCCTTATGCGGTATGTGTCAATTTGCCGCCCCTAAATCTTTAGTCGAGATATTCGTTGTCAGGGCAACTGATGGGGTCAAAGGTGGCTTTTCTGATAGGTGTCTGGCGGGCGCCAATCGGCGAGAATAGAGGGCCCGGCGTGTGGTCGGGAGCGTGGAGAGCAGTTATGGGGTTTGATCAAATTCGTCAGCGCCGTTTGTCGGACGATATTGTCGAGCAGCTTGAGGGCATGATTCTTGAGGGCACGTTAAAGGCCGGAGAGCGTTTGCCAGCAGAGCGTGCGCTGGCGGAGCAATTTGGTGTGTCGCGCCCATCGTTGCGTGAGGCGATTCAAAAGCTGGCAGCCAAAGGTTTATTGGTCAGTCGTCAGGGCGGTGGCAATTACGTGGCGACGTCGTTGGGTTCGACGTTTAGTGATCCACTGCTGCAACTGCTGGAGAGCAACCCCGAGGCGCAGCGCGATTTGCTGGAGTTTCGTCATACGCTTGAGGCGTCTTGCGCGTATTACGCGGCGTTGCGGGCCACTGATATGGACCGCGAGCGTTTGCGGGTGGCGTTTGAGCGGTTGCAGGATTGTTATGCGCGGGTCGATGAGGTGAGTCGCGCCGAGGAGGGCGAAGCAGATGCCAGCTTCCACCTGGCCATCGCCGAAGCGAGCCATAACGCGGTGTTGTTGCATACGATTCGTGGGTTATTTGATTTGCTCAAGCGCAATGTGGTGACCAACATTGGCGGCATGTACAAGCAGCGCAGCGAAACGCGCGACATGCTGATTGATCAGCATCGCGAGTTGTATCTGGCGATTATTGAAGGCAGGGCAGAGGATGCGCGGGAGGTTGCGAGCCGCCATCTCATGTACGTGCAGGAAGTGCTGGAAGAAGTGCGTCAGGAAGTTCAGCGCGTAGCGCGGGCAGAACGACGCAATGGGTTGTGATGTTGATACCTCTCTTGTTGGAGCTGGCTTGTCAGCGATTGAGTCAGCGCGGTATGACGATCAAACCGCGTCGTTTGCATCGCTGGCAAGCCAGCTCCCACAGGGGGAGCAGAGGCGCTAGTCTTCCTTGCCCTTATTGCGCACCGCGCGTTGCAGCTCACGATCAGAATCGCGCTCACGCTCGGTATGACGCTTGTCGTATTCCTTCTTGCCTTTACCCAGGGCAATTTCGCACTTGATCAAGTGCTTGCTCCAGTAAAGCGAGAGGCAGACGCAGGCGTAACCCTTCTGCTGCACTGAGGCAAACAGCTTTTCCAGCTCGCGCTGGTTAAGCAGCAGTTTGCGGCTGCGCGTCGGGTCGGCAATAACGTGGGTGCTGGCGGTCGTCAGGGGGGCAATATGGCTGCCGAGCAACCATGCTTCACCATCCTTGAGTAGCACGTAGCTGTCGACCAGCTGTGCTTTGCCTGCACGCAGACTTTTTACTTCCCAGCCGGCCAGGACCAGACCAGCCTCGAACCGATGTTCGATGAAGTAATCGTGTCGCGCCTTTTTATTTTGCGCGATGGTCCCTGTGGGGTGCTTCTTCTGTTTAGCCATAGGGGCGGCATTATAGGCAGTTGCGAGCGAGTCGGCTACGGTCAACCTGTGCGCTTGAGCACGTAGATTGATTCCCGGACAATGCGCGCTCTTTTTTTGGTGGTTGGGCGTAGTAACGATGTCGACAGACAAGGTTTCTGTCCACGGCAGTTGGGCAAGCCGTTGGGTCTTTATTTTCGCTGCAACCGGTTCTGCCGTGGGGTTGGGCAGTATCTGGAAATTCCCTTACATGGTTGGCGTCTACGGTGGCGGCGCGTTTGTTCTGGTGTTTTTGGCGTGTATCGCGCTGATTGGTGTGCCGGTGATGCTGGCTGAAACCTTGATCGGGCGGCGCGCGCGACTCAGTCCGGCGAATGCTTTGAAAGTCTTGGCGGTGGAAGCGGGGCACTCAGGGCGTTGGTCGTGGGGGGCGTTCGCCGGGATGATCACGGCGTTGCTGATTCTTTCTTTTTACAGTGTGGTCGGCGGTTGGTCGCTGGATTACATCATCAACATGGGCAAGGGCGACTTTCAAGGCGCCACCGCTGATCAGGTCAGCGAGTATTTCGGTGGGGTGATTTCAAATCCCTGGCGCCTGACGTTTTGGCACACCGGGTTTATGTTGCTGTCGGCGTATGTGATTGCCAAGGGCGTGGTGGCGGGGCTTGAGCGCAGTCTGCGGATCATGATGCCGCTGTTGTTTGTGCTGTTGCTGGTGTTGTTGGGCTACAGCATGACCACCGGGCATTTTATGCAAGGCGTGCATTTTATGTTCGACTTCAACCCCGACCGCGTGCTCGATGGGTTGCTGGCCGCGATGGGGCATGCGTTCTTTTCGCTGAGCGTGGGCGTGGGTTCGATCATGATCTACGGCGCGTATATGCCCAAGAGTGCGTCGATCTCAGGCACCGTGGTCGGTGTGGCGTTGATCGATACGTTTGTCTCATTGCTGGCGGGGCTGGCATTGTTTCCGATTGTGTTTGCGTCGGGATTGAACCCGGGCGAAGGCCCAGGCCTGATGTTTGTGACGCTGCCGTTTGCTTTTGGCAATGTGGCGTTCGGTCAATTAATGGGCGTGGTGTTCTTTGTTCTGGTGGCTGTCGCGGCCTGGAGTTCGGCTATTTCATTGCTTGAGCCGATGGTGGCTTATTTGGTTGAGCGGACCCAAGTCCGGCGCCTTTGGGTGACGTTCTGGCTGGCGTTTAGCTGCTGGTTTGTCGGCTTGGGCACGGTGTTTTCGTTCAATATCTGGAAACAGGCCAAGTTTTTTGTGAGTGAAGACTCTGGTTTTCACCTCTATCAATGGGGCGCCGCGAGCGGTTTGGACTTCTTTGGTGTCGTTGATTTCTTCACCTCGCGTATCATGCTGCCTTTGGGTGGGCTGTGCTTTGTGGTCTTTGCAGGCTGGATCATGGGGCGCGGCGCGGTTCGCGACGAATTGTCGATGCGCAGCCCGAGGTTGTTTGCCCTGACTCTTTTTTTGATGCGCTATGTGGCGCCACTCGGCATTCTGATTGTGTTTGCCGCCCAGCTGTGGAAATAACGCTGACATGACTACCCATATCCAACGTTCCGCCTTGCTGCCTTATCCGGCGCAGGCACTGTATGACCTGGTCAACGATGTAGCGCACTATCCGGAGTTTTTGCCGTGGTGCTCATCGGCCGAGATCATTGAAAGCACTGAGGTGCTGATGCGCGCCAGCCTGGGCGTGGCCAAAGGTGGCTTGAGTCAGCACTTTGTCACGCGCAATACGTTGGTGCCGGGCCAATCGATTGAGATGAACCTCGAAGAGGGGCCATTTACCAAGTTGCACGGCCTTTGGGTGTTCAAGCCATTGGGTGAGAAGGCCTGCAAAATCAGCCTCGACATGACCTTTGATTATGCCGGTGCGATTGTTAAAGCGACGCTGGGGCCTTTGTTTAATCAGGCCGCCAATACCTTGGTCGATGCCTTCTGCCAGCGTGCAAAACAGTTGTATGGCTGAGTCGGTGATAGATATTGAGGTGGTGTACGCGGCCATCGATCGCCAGCAGTTGTTGGCGTTGACGGTTCCTGAGGGCACAACACTGCGTGCTGCGGTGTTGGCGTCCGGGATGGGGCAGGCGTTTCCTGAGCTGGACTTGGCCGATTGCCCGGTGGGTATCTTTGGCAAGCAGGTGATGAACCCGCAGGTTCGCGTGGTGCAGGCTGGGGATCGTATCGAGATCTACCGCCCTCTGTTGGCTGATCCTAAAGAGATCAGGCGTCAGCGTGCTGCCAAGGCGGCTGAAGCCAAGCGATTGAGCGAGTTGTAAACCGCTCTTTAGTGCAGATAACAAAAAGCCCGGCATGCCGGGCTTTTTCGTAACGAGCGGTTATTGCTCGTTGGTATCCAGAGGCGTTGGCGTCGGGACAGGTACTGTTTCAACCCCGTCGACGTCCTTCTGGATTTGATCAAGCAATGATCCCGGTTTGGCCGGAACATCACTCTTCTCGGCAGGAGCTGGTACCGGATCCGTCGGTGTGATCACCTCGGATGGACCTTCTTTGCCCAGAATCGCTTCGTCGCGGCTTACACCAGGCTTGAAATCACCTGACAAGCTGACGAGCTGGTCGTTTTGGTTGAAGAACACACTGATGCGTTCTTGTTGGCGTTCACCGCCGCCGGGCTGCAGGCTATACAAATAATCCCAGCGATCAGGGTGGAATGTATCGGTCAGCAGGGCGTTGCCCATAATAAACCGCACTTGCCGGCGGGTCATTCCCGGGCGCAACTGGTTTATCATGTCCTGCGTGACGACATTGCCCTGTTGGATGTCGATTTTGTAAACCCCGGGGAATGAACAACCGGCGAGTGCGAGCAGTCCCACAAAGGTGAAACTGGTTAGCAAGAGCTTGGTGTTTTGCATCGGTGGGCGACTTCCACTATCTTGGCTGGGACAACGTAAACGCCGATCATACCCGTATTAAGAGAAGCTGCGAAGCGGCTTCCGCGAGAAAGCTAACCATGGTTGAAAATAGCGAACTACGTAAGGCCGGACTTAAGGTGACTCTGCCACGAGTCAAGATTCTACAAATGCTTGACTCTGCCGAGCAGCGTCACATGAGCGCCGAGGATGTATATAAGGCTCTTATGCAGGCTGGCGAAGACGTCGGTCTGGCCACGGTTTACCGTGTGTTGACCCAGTTTGAGTCAGCCGGGCTGGTGATCCGCCACAATTTTGATGGCGGTCATGCGGTCTTTGAACTGGCTGATGCGGATGGCGGTCACCACGACCATATGGTCAACGTGGACAGCGGTGAAGTGATTGAATTTTTCGACGAAGACATCGAAAAATTGCAGCACGCCATCGCGGCCAAGCACGGTGTTGAGTTGGTGGATCACAACTTGGTGCTGTACGTACGCAAGAAAACTAAATAAGCATGTCGCGCGAATTTCGGTTCGCGAAACGAACGAAGGCGACCTCCGAGTCGCCTTCGTGCTGTCTGGAAAATGATTTTCCGTGACCGTTCGTCGTTAAGCTGCGAGATTTTTCGCAGTGACCACCATTTTCTTGGCGTGAGCCAGCGATTCTTTGGTCAGGTCAATGCCGCCGAGCATGCGGGCGACTTCTTCTACGCGTTCTTTTTTGCTCAATTTTGAGACGGCTGTGCGTGTTGTCTCGCTTTCGCGAGCCTTGTGCACGAAGAGATGCTGATGGCACTGCGCGGCGACTTGCGGTAGGTGAGTGACCGTCAATACTTGGCCGCGCTCACCCAGGCGGCGCAGTAGCTGGCCGACGATTTCAGCAGTCGGGCCGCCGATGCCCACGTCTACCTCGTCGAACACCAGGGTCGGTACGCGCGAGGTTTGTGCCGTGATGACCTGAATGGCCAGGCTGATACGTGATAACTCACCACCAGACGCTACTTTGGCTAACGCCTTGAGCGGTTGACCAGGGTTGGCACTGACCAGAAGCTCGACATGTTCCAGGCCGTGGGGCATCGGGTCGCTGCTGCTCTGTGGGCGCAACTCGATCACAAAGCGGCCGCCGGGCATGCCCAAGCGCTGGATTTCTTCTTCAACGGCGCTGCTCAAGCGGGTCGCGGCATGACCGCGCAGGTTGCTCAGTTCGCGTGCGCACTCTTGATAGTGGCGGGTGTAAGACGCCAGCTCATTGGTCAGGCGCTCGATGTTTTCATCGTTTGCGTTGAGTGTTTCCAGTTCGTCGAGCAGGTTTTGTTGCAGGGCAGCGACGTCGGCAGGTTGCACGCGGTGCTTGCGTGCGAGGCTGTAGATGGTGTCCAGCCGTTCTTCGAGGTATTGCAGGCGACCCGGATCCGCATCGAAATGATCGAGGAAGCGATTGAGTTCGCCCACGGCTTCTTCGACCTGAATCTGCGCACTGGCCAGCAGGTCGGTTGCTTCGCTCAATGAGCCAGAGTTGTTATTGATGCTCGACAGGCGATTCAGGCTTACCGTCAGGGCATTGAGGACGTTGCCGGAGTCGTTTTCACTGCACTGTTCGACAACCTGGCGGCAAATAGTCAGCAAGGTTTCGGCATTGGTCAGGTTTTTGTGTTCCTGCTCCAGTTCTTCCAGTTCGTTTTCACCCAGCGACAAGGTTTCGAGCTCTTCGAGCTGATAGCTCAGTAGCTGATGACGTGCGCGCTGTTCGTCCCCGGAATTGGACAGGTGCTCAAGCTCTTGGCGGGTTTGGCGCCAGCGTTGTGCGGCCAGTTGCACCTGGCGGGCCAGGTCGGAGGCCCCGGCATATTCGTCGAGCAGTCGGCGGTGAGTGTCGGGTTTTAGCAGCGACTGATGTTCGTGCTGGCTGTGAATGTCTATCAACAGTTCGCCCAGGGCTTTCAAGTCGCCTTGCGGGCTGGGGGTGCCGTTGATGTAGCCCCGTGAGCGACCTTCGGCGGTGATGACTCGGCGCAAGATGCACGGGCCGTCGCTGTCCAGGTCGCGTTCGGCAAGCCAGGCCCGGGCTTCGGGAATGTTTTGCAGGTCGAAGGTGGCCAGAATGTCGGCTTTGTCGGCCCCAGGGCGAACCACACCACTGTCTGCACGGTCACCTAAGGTGAGGCCGAGTGCATCCAGCATGATCGATTTACCGGCGCCGGTCTCACCAGTGATTACACTCATCCCGCGATCGAGTTCGAGATCGAGATGTTCAACGATGGCGTAGTTGTGTACGGACAGGTGCACCAGCATGGGAGCCGCTCCAAAACGTAATGTCTGGTTATTTATACAGTGTTTTGTTTCGTGCTGACAATGGGTGTGCTTAGTTCTATTTGCTTGGATTTAAGGCTTTTTTAGGCGGTTTTGAGTTCGCAGGCGGGGCATTCAAGGAGGCAGGAGGCGTTTCTTAGTGCTTTTTGGCTCTTGAACCTGAAAATTGCGACCCCATATATCTTGGCAGAAGCGCGAGTCGAGCTCGCGGACGATGTTTGAAAGGAGAAATCTATGGCAGACGAACAGACTATGGATACGCAGAATCAAGATGCTAATCAGGCCGCCGATGCTTCAGGCGAAGATCTGGTGGCCCGTGTACAGGTGCTCGAAGAGCAACTGGCTGCAGCTAATGATCAAGCTCTGCGTGTAGCTGCTGATTTGCAGAACGTTCGCCGTCGTGCCGAACAGGATGTTGAAAAAGCACACAAATTTGCATTGGAAAAGTTCGCTGGCGATCTATTGCCGGTAATCGACAGTCTGGAGCGCGGCCTTGAGCTGTCCAATCCGGATGACGAGAACATTCGTCCAATGCGCGAAGGGATCGAGCTGACCCTGAAAATGTTCCAGGACACCCTGAAGCGTTATCAGTTGGAAGCCATTGATCCTCACGGCGAACCCTTCAATGCCGGGCTTCACCAAGCGATGGCAATGCAGGAGAGCGCAGACCTGGAGCCAAACAGTGTGCTCAAGGTGTTTCAAAAGGGCTATCAGCTCAATGGCCGCTTACTGCGCCCGGCTATGGTCGTAGTCAGCAAGGCGCCAGCGCCGGTTTCGCCATCGATTGACGAACAGGCTTGAAATCGGTCGCAAGGCCCCCATTTAGAAGTCAAGCGTTTAAGTAATGCCGCAGTTGGTCATCACTGCTGCGGCAACAAAATCCAAATTTAGGGAGAGTTAACATGGGCAGAATTATCGGTATTGACCTCGGGACCACCAACTCGTGTGTGTCGGTTCTGGAAAACGGTAAAGCAAAAGTTATCGAAAACGCAGAAGGCGCGCGTACTACGCCGTCGATCGTTGCGTACGCTAACGATGGTGAAATTTTGGTTGGCCAATCCGCCAAGCGTCAGGCAGTGACCAATCCGCATAACACCCTGTACGCGGTGAAGCGTCTGATCGGTCGTCGTTTTGACGAAGAAGTTGTACAGAAAGACATTCAGATGGTGCCTTACAAGATCGCCAAGGCTGACAACGGCGACGCTTGGGTTGAAGTGAACGGCCAGAAAATGGCACCGCCACAAATCTCGGCTGAAATTCTGAAGAAAATGAAGAAGACTGCCGAAGACTACCTCGGCGAGCCAGTGACTGAAGCGGTGATTACCGTTCCGGCCTACTTCAACGACAGCCAGCGTCAGGCGACCAAAGACGCCGGCCGTATCGCGGGTCTGGACGTAAAACGCATCATCAACGAACCAACCGCAGCTGCTCTGGCTTACGGTATGGATAAAGCGAAAGGCGACCACACGGTCATCGTTTATGACTTGGGTGGCGGTACTTTTGACGTATCGGTTATTGAAATTGCTGAAGTTGATGGCGAGCACCAGTTTGAAGTGCTGGCGACCAACGGTGACACGTTCCTGGGTGGTGAAGACTTTGATATCCGTCTGATCGACTACCTGGTTGACGAGTTCAAGAAAGAAAGCGGCATGAACCTTAAAGGTGACCCGCTGGCGATGCAGCGTCTGAAAGAAGCTGCTGAAAAAGCCAAGATCGAACTGTCTTCGAGCCAGTCGACTGATGTGAATCTGCCGTACATCACTGCAGATGCCACCGGTCCTAAGCACTTGAACGTGAAAATTTCGCGCGCCAAGCTGGAATCGCTGGTTGAAGACCTGGTTCAGCGCACCATCGAGCCTTGCCGTCTGGCTCTGAAAGATGCTGGTATCGATGTTGGCGCGATCAACGACGTGATTCTGGTCGGTGGTCAGACTCGTATGCCGCTGGTACAGAAGCTGGTCACTGAGTTCTTCGGCAAAGAAGCACGTAAAGATGTGAACCCGGACGAAGCGGTTGCAATGGGTGCTGCTATCCAGGGCGCGGTATTGGCTGGTGATGTTAAAGACGTTCTGCTGCTGGACGTGAGCCCGCTGACGCTGGGTATCGAAACCATGGGCGGTGTAATGACTGCTCTGATCGAGAAAAACACCACGATTCCTACCAAGAAATCGCAAGTGTTCTCGACTGCTGACGATAACCAGGGCGCGGTGACCATTCACGTGCTGCAAGGTGAGCGTAAACAAGCGGCTCAGAACAAGTCGTTGGGCAAGTTCGACCTGGCTGACATTCCACCTGCTCCACGTGGCGTGCCTCAGATCGAAGTAACCTTCGACATCGATGCCAACGGCATCCTGCACGTAAGTGCAAAAGACAAGGCGACTGGCAAGTCTCAGTCCATCGTGATCAAGGCGAACTCGGGTCTGTCCGAGGAAGAAATTGCTCAGATGGTACGTGACGCTGAAGTCAACGCTGAGGAAGACCGCAAGTTTGAAGAGCTGGCGGCAGCGCGTAACCAGGGCGACGCACTGGTTCACTCGACTCGTAAAATGGTTGCTGATGCTGGCGACAAGGTTACTGAGGAAGAGAAAGCTGCAATTGAAGCTGCTGTAGTTGCACTTGAAGCCGCTGTTAAAGGCGACGACAAGGCTGCTATCGAAGCCAAGGTTGAAGAGCTGTCCAAGGTGTCTGCTCCAGTCGCACAGAAAATGTACGCGGAGCAAGCGAACCCGGCAGACGCAGCGGCCAAGCCAGCTGATTCGGCTGAAAAAGCGGATGACGTTGTCGACGCTGAGTTCGAAGAAGTTAAAGACCACAAGTAATTAGCTTGTTGGTCGGCCGGTTGACCGTGCATAAGCGGTGACTGGTAGGATGTCGCCGCGCGGGAGCTTGCTCCCGCGTTGGCGTGTCTGGAGTAGAGGAATTTTTACAGCATGCGACAAGGTCGAATGCTGGCGGTTGGGACAAACGCTTTTATGTGTCTCTGTCTGAAGTAACCGCTCCTGTCGGCCAATGCATTGGCTGTTAATCAGAAACCAATATCGTTGAAAAGACGTGAGTTGAGCCTTGTTTGTCCAGGCTCGGCGGGTTTGGTGAGGCTCGGGAGGGTTTTTCCAAACGTCCTTGAGAGTGCAAAGAATTATGGCAAAGCGCGACTATTACGAAATATTGGGTGTCGAACGGACCACCACTGAGGTGGAGCTGAAAAAAGCGTATCGTCGTCTCGCAATGAAGCATCACCCGGACCGTAATCCGGATGACAAGGCCTCCGAAGAGCTGTTTAAAGAGGCGAATGAGGCGTATGAAGTGCTGTCGGACTCCAGCAAGCGTGCTGCTTACGATCAGTACGGCCATGCCGGTGTTGATCCGCAAATGGGTGGCGGCGGTGCTGGTTTTGGTGGGCAGAACTTCTCCGATATCTTCGGCGATGTATTCAGCGATTTCTTTGGCGGCGGCCGTGGCGGCTCTCGGGGTGGTGCTCAGCGCGGAAGCGATTTGCGCTACACACTGGAACTGAACCTGGAAGAAGCTGTACGCGGTACCACGGTCAATATTCGTGTGCCGACGTTGGTCAATTGCAAGCCGTGCGACGGTTCCGGCGCGAAGAAAGGTTCTTCGCCAGTGACCTGTACCACCTGTGGCGGTATTGGTCAGGTGCGCATGCAACAGGGTTTCTTCTCTGTTCAGCAGACCTGCCCGCGTTGCCATGGCCAAGGCAAGATCATCTCCGATCCTTGTGAAAGCTGCCGTGGCGAAGGTCGCGTAGAAGAGTACAAAACGCTTTCCGTGAAAGTGCCGGCGGGTGTCGATACGGGTGATCGTATTCGTCTGTCTGGCGAAGGTGAAGCAGGTGTGCAGGGCGGCCCGGCTGGCGATCTGTACGTGGTCATCGATGTGCGCGAGCACGCGATTTTCCAGCGCGATGGCAAACATCTGTTCTGTGAGGTGCCAATCAGTTTTGCTGATGCTGCACTGGGTGCGGAACTTGAAGTGCCGACGCTGGATGGTCGGGTCAAGCTCAAAGTCCCTGAGGGCACGCAAACCGGTAAGCAGTTCCGCCTGCGTGGCAAAGGTGTTGCTCCGGTTCGTGGTGGCGGTGTTGGCGACTTGATGTGCCGTGTTGTGGTTGAGACGCCTGTGAAGCTGAGCCGTCGTCAGCGTGAGTTGATGGAAGAGTTCCGTTCGACGCTGGAAGGCGATAGCTGCCACTCGCCGAACGCGACCGGTTGGTTCGAAGGTGTGAAGCGTTTCTTCGGCGACTTATAAGGGGCAGGGCATGCGACGTATAGCTGTGATGGGCGCTGCCGGGCGCATGGGCAAGACGCTGATTGATGCGGTGCAGCAGCGTTCACCGCTGTGTGGCCTGACTGCGGCGGTTGTCCGTCCAGGCAGTTCGCTGGTGGGCGCTGATGCGGGTGAGCTCGTGTCTCTTGGGCGCATCGGTGTGCCGCTGTCAGCAAGCCTTGAAGATGTTGCTGATGAATTCGACGTACTGATTGATTTCACGCTGCCTGAGGTGATGCTCAATAACCTGGCTTTCTGCCGCAAGACGGGCAAAGCCATGGTGATCGGTACCACGGGGTTGAGCGCTGCACAGAAGCAGTTGCTGGTTGAAGCTGCAAAAGATATTCCGATTGTGTTTGCGGCGAACTTCAGTGTTGGCGTCAACCTGTCGCTCAAGTTGCTCGATATGGCGGCGCGGGTGATGGGTGATGATGCGGATATTGAAATCATCGAAGCTCATCACCGGCACAAGGTTGATGCGCCATCGGGCACGGCCATGCGCATGGGTGAGGTGATTGCTGATGCGTTGGGGCGTGACCTGCAAAAGGTTGCGGTTTACGGCCGTGAAGGCCATACCGGTGCTCGTGAGCGCGAGACTATTGGTTTTGCGACCGTTCGCGGCGGCGATGTGGTTGGCGATCATACGGTTCTGTTTGCTGCAGAGGGTGAGCGTCTTGAGATCACCCACAAGGCATCCAGTCGCATGACTTTCGCCAAGGGTGCTGTTCGCGCTGCCTTGTGGCTGCAAGGGCGTGAGCCTGGTTTGTACGACATGCAAGATGTGCTCGACCTGCGTTGAGTCGACTCTGTAAAATCGGGCTGTTGCGCAACCTGCAGCCCGATTTTTAACCGCTAAGCGATGACCTGTCGCATTCCTCTGCCTTTTCGGCTCTTTAGCGGTAGACCAAAAAAGCCTTTTTCTGTAAGCTACAGCTTTAGTGTGTCCACTAAAAGCGCGCAGATATTCGATGAAGAAGCGGGGTGACGTGTCCATACGTCACTCCGCTTTTTTACAACCTGCGATCGCCCTTTCAGGCTTTATTTACGGGAGGTCTTCTTGACTAAGCAAGCCATACTCGCCCTCGCTGATGGCAGCATTTTTCGCGGCGAAGCCATTGGGGCCGACGGTCAGACCGTTGGTGAGGTGGTGTTTAACACCGCAATGACTGGCTACCAGGAGATCCTGACGGATCCTTCCTATGCTCAGCAAATCGTGACCCTGACTTACCCGCATGTTGGCAATACCGGCACTACCCCGGAAGATGCCGAGTCTGATCGTGTCTGGTCCGCAGGTTTGGTAATTCGTGATCTGCCGCTGGTTGCCAGCAACTGGCGTAACACAATGTCGCTGTCTGACTACCTGAAAGCCAACAATGTTGTGGCAATCGCCGGTATCGACACTCGCCGTCTGACTCGCATTTTGCGCGAGAAGGGCGCGCAGAACGGCTGCATCATGGCCGGTGACAACATCTCGGATGAAGCAGCGATTGCAGCAGCTCGCGGCTTCCCAGGCCTGAAAGGCATGGATCTGGCGAAAGTCGTCAGCACCGAAAAAGCCTACGAATGGCGTTCGAGCGTCTGGAACCTGGCAACTGACAGCCATCCGACGATTGAAGCCAGCGATTTGCCTTACCACGTAGTGGCTTATGACTACGGTGTTAAGTGGAACATCCTGCGTATGTTGGTTGAGCGTGGCTGCCGCGTGACAGTGGTTCCAGCACAGACACCGGCCAGCGATGTTCTGGCTCTCAATCCAGATGGTGTGTTCCTGTCCAACGGCCCGGGCGATCCTGAGCCTTGCGACTACGCGATCACGGCGATTCAAGACGTGTTGAAAACCGAGATTCCGGTATTCGGCATCTGCTTGGGTCACCAGTTGCTGGCACTGGCCTCTGGCGCCAAGACCGTGAAAATGGGTCATGGCCACCACGGCGCGAACCACCCGGTTCAAGACCTGGACACCGGTGTTGTGATGATCACCAGTCAAAACCACGGTTTTGCGGTTGATGAAGCGACGTTGCCAGCCAACGTACGTGCCATTCACAAGTCGCTGTTCGACGGTACCTTGCAAGGCATCGAACTGACTGACAAGAGCGCTTTCAGCTTCCAGGGTCACCCTGAAGCGAGCCCGGGCCCGAACGACGTTGCACCGCTGTTCGATCGCTTCATCAATGAGATGGCCAAGCGCCGCTGATCAGCCCTTCGCAATGAGTAGCCCAAGGGCGGCCCCGACATTCGGCGGCCCCTTGGGTGGCTCAGGAAACTGATCGACGGCTTGCCGACTGACCTGCGGATTTGAGTGACAAACCCATGCCAAAACGTACAGACATTAAAAGCATCCTGATTCTCGGCGCTGGCCCGATTGTTATCGGCCAGGCCTGCGAATTCGACTACTCCGGCGCCCAAGCCTGTAAGGCTCTGCGTGAGGAGGGTTACCGCGTCATCCTGGTGAACTCTAACCCAGCCACCATCATGACCGACCCGGACATGGCCGATGCCACCTACATCGAGCCGATCAAGTGGCAGACAGTAGCCAAAATCATTGAAAAAGAGCGTCCAGATGCGCTGCTGCCAACCATGGGTGGCCAAACAGCTCTGAACTGCGCACTGGACCTGGAGCGCGAAGGCGTTCTGGAGAAGTTCGGCGTAGAGATGATCGGTGCTAACGCCGACACCATCGACAAGGCTGAAGACCGTTCGCGTTTCGACAAAGCGATGAAATCCATCGGCCTGGATTGCCCGCGCTCCGGTATCGCTCACAGCATGGAAGAGGCCAACGCGGTTCTCGAAAAACTGGGCTTCCCGTGCATTATCCGCCCGTCCTTCACCATGGGCGGCACCGGTGGCGGCATTGCTTACAATCGTGAAGAGTTCGAAGAAATCTGTGCTCGTGGTCTGGACCTGTCGCCAACCAAAGAGTTGTTGATCGACGAATCGCTGATTGGCTGGAAAGAGTACGAGATGGAGGTTGTCCGCGATAAGAAAGACAACTGCATCATCGTTTGCTCGATCGAAAACTTTGACCCGATGGGCGTGCACACCGGTGACTCGATCACCGTTGCTCCTGCGCAAACCCTGACTGACAAAGAATATCAAATCATGCGTAACGCCTCGTTGGCGGTACTGCGTGAGATCGGCGTTGAAACCGGCGGTTCCAACGTTCAGTTCGGTATCTGCCCGGACACTGGCCGTATGGTCGTGATCGAGATGAACCCGCGTGTATCCCGCTCTTCGGCGCTGGCTTCCAAAGCCACTGGCTTCCCGATTGCGCGTATCGCCGCCAAGCTGGCGATCGGCTACACCCTGGACGAGTTGCAAAACGAAATCACCGGCGGCGCGACACCTGCGTCCTTCGAGCCGTCCATCGACTACGTTGTGACCAAGCTGCCACGCTTTGCTTTCGAAAAGTTTGCAAAAGCCGATGCGCGTTTGACCACGCAGATGAAGTCCGTGGGTGAAGTTATGGCTATTGGCCGGACTTTCCAGGAATCGCTGCAGAAAGCCCTTCGCGGTCTGGAAGTGGGCGTTAGCGGTCTTGATCCAAAGCTCGACCTGAGCAACCCGGAAAGCATGGCCGTGCTCAAGCGCGAGCTGACTGTGCCGGGTGCCGAGCGTATCTGGTACGTGGCTGACGCGTTCCGTGCGGGCATGACTGTTGAAGATATCTTCGGCATGAACATGATTGACCCTTGGTTCCTGGTACAGATCGAAGATCTGATCAAGGACGAAGAGAAGATCAAGACTCAAGGCCTGTCTTCGATCGATCGCGACACCATGTACCGTCTCAAACGCAAAGGCTTCTCTGATGCGCGTTTGGCTGTGCTGCTGGGTGTGACCGAGAAAAACCTGCGTCGCCACCGTCACAAGCTGGAAGTGTTCCCGGTCTACAAGCGCGTTGACACCTGCGCGGCCGAGTTCGCCACAGACACCGCTTATATGTACTCGACCTATGAGGAAGAGTGCGAAGCCAACCCGTCGGACCGTGACAAGATCATGATTCTGGGTGGTGGTCCGAACCGTATCGGTCAAGGTATCGAGTTCGACTATTGCTGCGTTCACGCTGCCCTGGCGCTGCGTGCTGATGGTTACGAAACCATCATGGTCAACTGCAACCCGGAAACTGTTTCCACTGACTACGACACCTCGGATCGCTTGTACTTTGAATCCGTAACCTTGGAAGACGTGCTGGAAATCGTCCGCGTCGAGAAGCCAAAAGGCGTGATCGTTCAGTACGGCGGCCAAACCCCGCTGAAACTGGCTCGTGCTCTGGAAGAGGCAGGCGTACCGATCATCGGTACCAGCCCTGACGCTATCGACCGTGCAGAAGACCGTGAGCGCTTCCAGCAAATGGTTGAGCGTCTGAACCTGCGTCAGCCGCCAAACGCCACTGTGCGCAGCGAAGACGAAGCCATCCGCGCTGCCGGCAAGATCGGTTACCCGCTGGTTGTTCGTCCTTCCTACGTGTTGGGTGGTCGTGCGATGGAAATCGTTTACGAAGAAGAAGAGCTCAAGCGTTACCTGCGCGATGCGGTGAAAGTGTCCAACGACAGCCCTGTGCTGCTGGACCACTTCTTGAACTGCGCAATCGAAATGGACGTTGATGCTGTCTGTGACGGCACCGACGTTGTGATCGGCGCGATCATGCAACACATCGAACAAGCCGGTGTTCACTCCGGTGACTCCGCATGTTCGCTGCCGCCGTACTCGCTGCCGCTGCATATCCAGGACGAGATGCGCGAACAGGTCAAGAAAATGGCCCTGGAGTTGGGTGTTGTCGGCCTGATGAACGTGCAGTTGGCCCTGCAAGGCGAAGACATCTACGTGATTGAAGTGAACCCGCGTGCTTCGCGTACCGTTCCTTTCGTGTCCAAGTGCATTGGTGTCTCGCTGGCAATGATCGCTGCTCGCGTGATGGCCGGTAAGACCCTGAAGGAAATTGGTTTCACTAAAGAAATCATTCCTAACTTCTACAGCGTGAAAGAAGCGGTCTTCCCGTTCGCCAAATTCCCGGGTGTTGACCCGATCCTCGGCCCAGAGATGAAGTCGACGGGCGAAGTGATGGGCGTGGGTGATACCTTCGGTGAAGCGTTTGCCAAGGCTCAGATGGGCGCAAGCGAAGTGCTGCCAACTGGCGGTACTGCGTTTATCAGCGTGCGTGACGACGACAAGCCTTTGGTGGCGGGTGTTGCGCGTGATCTGATCAGCCTCGGCTTTGAGATCGTTTCGACTGCGGGCACCGCCAAGTTCATCGAAGCTGCTGGTTTGAAAGTTCGCCGCGTGAACAAGGTGACCGAAGGTCGTCCGCACGTTGTCGATATGATCAAAAATGACGAAGTCACGTTGATCATCAACACTACTGAAGGTCGTCAGTCGATTGCTGACTCTTACTCCATTCGCCGCAACGCTCTGCAGCACAAGATTTACTGCACCACGACTATTGCTGCTGGCGAAGCGATCTGCGAAGCGCTTAAGTTCGGTCCTGAAAAAACCGTACGTCGCTTGCAGGATCTCCACGCAGGATTGAAGGCATGATCAAATACCCAATGACCGTCCAGGGCGCGAAAGCCCTGGAAGAAGAACACGCACACCTGACTAAGGTTGTTCGGCCCAAGCTGAGCCAGGACATCGGCACGGCACGTGAGCTGGGCGACCTGAAAGAAAACGCTGAATACCATGCTGCCCGTGAGCAGCAAGGTATGGTTGAGGCGCGTATTCGCGATATCGAAGGCCGCATGCAGAACGCGGTCATCATTGATGTCACGACTATTCCTCATACCGGCAAAGTGATTTTCGGCACCACGGTTGAAATCGCTAACGTTGAAACTGACGAAAGCGTGACTTATCAGATCGTGGGAGAGGATGAGGCTGACTTCAAGCTCGGAAAAATCTCCGTAGGTTCGCCACTTGCTCGCGCCTTGATTGCTAAGGAAGAGGGTGACGTGGTTGCGGTGAAAACACCGAGCGGCGTCATTGAGTACGAGATTGTCGAAGTGCGTCACATCTAAGTAAAAGCGCCCGCTTCGTGCGGGCGCTCTGCTTTGGCCGCTAGCCCGGACTTATGGGTTGGCCGCTTGCGGTTGCTTTACACAGAATTTGTGCGGTGCTGGTCTGAATAGATTGGTGCGGCGGTTGGTTAAGGCATCGCGTGGAGCGCTTTGAATGCAGCGCATGTCGCGTGATGTTATCTGCTGGCGGGATGTAGTGCGTTGGGCGGTTCTGGCTGCCTGATGCATTGCGCGGGCAGTTGTTGAAAAAGGTGTCAGGGCGCGCAATGCGCGCCCTTGACCCCTGTCGGCATCACTTGAAACGATGGATGTTCGACAGATGCTTGTTAACATTGACGTTCTTGCGGTACAGAAGCGCCATTTTGCCGATAACCTGTACCAATTCCGCTTTGCCGGCCTTGCACAGTTCTGCAATGGCCTCCAGGCGGGATTCGCGGTCCAGGATGTTGACTTTGATTTTAATCAGCTCGTGATCGCCCAATGCGCGTTCGAGTTCGGCTAAAACACCTTCAGTCAAACCATTATCAGCCACAGTCAATACTGGTTTCAGATGGTGGCCAATGGATTTGTACTGTTTCTTCTGCTCTTGAGTGAGCGGCATAATCTGACCCCTGTGTCTGATCTTGTAAAAAGCGGCGGCCAGTTTACCCGAGCGAGTCCGGGACCGCCCAGTTAATCACGACCCGTTTATATTTTTGAGGTGGCCCGTGGCCCGTTCCAAGACTAGCCTTAACTGGCTGAAAGAGCATTTCAACGACCCATACGTCAAAATGGCGCAAAAAGATGGGTATCGTTCGCGTGCAAGTTACAAGCTTCTGGAGATCCAGGAGCGTGATCGTTTGATACGCCCGGGCATGACGGTGATTGACCTGGGCGCCGCCCCGGGTGGCTGGTCGCAGGTGACTAGCCGTCTGATCGGTGGCCAAGGCCGTTTGATTGCTTCGGACATTCTGGACATGGACAGCATTCCAGATGTGACCTTCATCAAGGGTGACTTTACCGAGGACGCTGTACTGGCTCAGATTCTTGAGGCTGTCGGAAATACACAAGTAGACCTTGTGATTTCAGATATGGCCCCCAATATGAGTGGATTGGCAGCTGTAGATATGCCGCGGGCAATGTTCCTCTGTGAATTGGCACTGGATCTTGCCGGGCGAGTTCTGCGTCCGGGTGGTGATTTTTTGATCAAGGTCTTCCAGGGTGAGGGCTTCGACCAATACCACAAAGACATCCGCAAACTTTTTGATAAGGTGCAGATGCGCAAGCCAAGCTCGTCACGAGACCGGTCCCGCGAGCAGTATCTGCTAGGGCGCGGCTTCCGTGGAATCGAGGGTTCTGCCAGTGATGAACGTCTCTGACAGGGGCGATAAGTTTTTTTGTATCGCTTTACAGCGCTGTCACAACGAATATTGTGTAGTCAAAGTTTCACAAAGGGTTACAGACGGAGCCTGCAAGGGTTGTAGGCAATGTAGTAAGTTATGCCGGTGAATATCATGCGAAGCACGCTTCAGTAGCGGGGCTTGCTTCAGAGGGTAGCTAATTGAACGATATGGCAAAGAATCTGATCCTGTGGTTGATCATCGCAGCTGTCTTGGTGACAGTGATGAACAACTTCTCCAGTCCAAACGAGCCACAAACCCTCAACTATTCCGACTTCATCCAGCAAGTTAAGGATGGCAAGGTCGAGCGCGTTGCCGTGGATGGCTACGTGATTACCGGCAAACGAAGCGATGGCGATACCTTCAAAACCATTCGTCCGGCAATTCAGGACAACGGTTTGATCGGTGACTTGGTTGATAACCATGTGACCGTTGAGGGCAAACTGCCTGAGCAGCAAAGCATCTGGACTCAACTGTTGGTTGCGAGCTTCCCGATTCTGGTGATCATCGCTGTCTTCATGTTCTTTATGCGTCAAATGCAGGGCGGTGCCGGCGGTAAAGGCGGCCCGATGAGCTTTGGCAAGAGCAAGGCGCGTCTGTTGTCCGAAGACCAGGTCAAAACGACTCTGGCTGACGTTGCAGGCTGTGATGAAGCCAAAGAAGAAGTGGGTGAACTGGTTGAGTTCCTCCGTGATCCAGGCAAATTTCAGCGCTTGGGTGGTCGTATTCCTCGTGGTGTGCTGATGGTTGGCCCGCCAGGTACCGGTAAAACCCTGCTCGCCAAGGCGATTGCTGGCGAAGCCAAGGTTCCATTTTTCACGATTTCCGGTTCCGACTTCGTTGAGATGTTCGTGGGCGTCGGTGCGAGCCGTGTTCGTGACATGTTTGAGCAAGCTAAAAAGCATGCGCCTTGCATCATCTTCATCGACGAAATCGACGCAGTCGGTCGTCACCGTGGTGCCGGTATGGGCGGCGGTCATGATGAGCGTGAGCAGACCCTCAACCAATTGCTGGTTGAGATGGACGGCTTTGAAATGAATGACGGCATCATTGTGATCGCCGCCACCAACCGTCCTGACGTGCTAGACCCTGCGCTTTTGCGTCCGGGCCGTTTTGACCGTCAGGTAGTGGTTGGTTTGCCAGATATCCGTGGTCGTGAGCAGATCCTCAAAGTGCACATGCGTAAAGTGCCGATGGGTGATGACGTTCAGGCGGGCGTGATTGCACGGGGTACTCCGGGTTTCTCGGGTGCTGACCTCGCTAACCTGGTGAACGAAGCGTCCTTGTTCGCAGCGCGTACCGGTAAGCGCGTTGTTGAAATGAAAGAATTTGAGCTGGCCAAAGACAAAATCATGATGGGCGCCGAGCGCAAATCGATGGTGATGTCGGATAAAGAAAAGCGTAATACGGCCTATCACGAAGCGGGTCACGCTATTGTTGGTCGTGTCGTGCCTGAGCATGATCCGGTTTACAAAGTGTCGATCATTCCACGTGGTCGTGCATTGGGCGTCACTATGTTCCTGCCGGAAGAGGATCGTTATAGCCTCTCCAAACGTGCGCTGATCAGCCAGATTTGCTCGCTGTACGGCGGTCGTATCGCTGAAGAGATGACTTTGGGTTTTGACGGTGTGACCACCGGTGCATCCAACGACATCATGCGTGCGAGCCAGATTGCGCGAAACATGGTCACCAAGTGGGGCTTGTCCGAGAAGTTGGGCCCGCTGATGTATGCCGAAGATGACGAGTCTTATCTGGGGCGCGGTGGCGGTGGTCAAGGGGCTAGCGTTTCGGGCGAGACAGCCAAGCTGATCGACTCTGAGGTGCGAAGCATCATTGATGAGTGCTATGGCACGGCCAAACAGATCCTGACTGACAATCGTGACAAGCTGGAAGCGATGGCGGATGCGTTGATGAAGTACGAGACGATCGATGCCGATCAGATCGACGACATCATGGCCGGTCGTCCACCGCGTGAGCCGCGTGACTGGGAAGGCGGTGGCACAGGTACCCCAACTGCGCCGCCGTTGGATAAAACCGAGCGTCCAGAAGCACCTATCGGCGGCCCTGCTGCTGATCACTAAGGCTTGAAATGACTTCTGCTCAGTCCCTGACCCGGTTGCCTTGCGGCAACCGGGTTCTTGATTTAACCCATGCGCATGTTATGGGTATTCTTAATGTCACTCCTGACTCGTTCTCTGATGGCGGTCGCTTCGCTCCGGTAGATGCGGCTTTGCGCCATGCCGAGGCTATGGTGTTGGCGGGCGCCACCCTGATTGATGTGGGGGGTGAGTCCACGCGTCCAGGTGCTCGCGTAGTGTTGCCACAAGAAGAGCTTGATCGGGTCGCTCCTGTTGTCGAGCGCATCAGTCGTGAACTTGATGTGATTATCTCGGTCGATACCTCCGCGCCAATTGTCATGACCGAAGTTGCGCGCCTGGGGGCGGGGCTTATCAATGATGTGCGCTCGCTGCGCCGAGAAGGTGCCGTGCAGGCTGCTGCTGCCACGGGGCTGCCGGTATGTCTGATGCATATGCTGGGTGAGCCGGGCGATATGCAGGATAATCCGCATTACGCCGATCTGGTGGGTGAGGTTTCGGCATTTCTGGTTGAGCGAATGGAGTGTTGCGCGGCGGCTGGAATTGCAGCTGAGCGCATCGTCCTTGATCCGGGCTTTGGCTTTGCAAAAACACTGCAACACAACCTGAGTCTGTTTAAGCACATGGACACCCTGCATGCGTTGGGGCGGCCATTGCTGGTGGGTGTGTCGCGTAAAAGTATGATCGGGCAGACGTTGAATCGGCCAGTCGGTGAGCGCCTTTATGGCAGTCTTGCGCTGGCAGCACTTGCTGTGACTAAAGGGGCGCGTATTGTTCGCGTCCATGACGTTGCCGAAACGGTTGATGTGGTACGGATGATCGCAGCGGTAGAGTCCGCCGACTAAGAACAATGGAGCACTTATGACGAAGAAATATTTTGGCACCGACGGTATTCGCGGTCGCGTCGGCGTTTATCCGATTACCCCAGATTTCATGCTCAAGTTGGGTTGGGCTGCGGGTATGGCGTTTCGTAGCATGGGTGCTTGTCGAATCCTGGTCGGCAAAGACACGCGTATTTCGGGCTATATGTTTGAGTCTGCACTAGAAGCCGGTTTATCGGCAGCTGGGGCAGATGTCATGCTCTTGGGGCCAATGCCTACGCCGGCGATTGCGTACCTCACGCGTACTTTCCATGCGGAAGCGGGCATCGTGATCAGTGCTTCGCACAACCCTCATGACGATAACGGTATCAAGTTCTTTTCGGGTGAGGGTACCAAGCTCCCTGACGAGGTTGAGCTGATGATCGAGGAGCTGCTGGATGCTCCAATGACGGTCGTGGACTCTGACAAACTGGGCAAGGTGTCGCGTATCAATGATGCCTCTGGCCGCTATATCGAATTTTGCAAAAGCAGCGTGCCGACCAGCACCAACTTCAGCGGTCTGAACATCGTCATCGATTGCGCGCATGGTGCAACGTATAAGGTCGCGCCGAGCGTGTTCAAAGAGTTAGGCGCGAACGTCACTGTTTTGTCGGCTCAACCCAATGGTCTGAACATCAATGACAACTGTGGTTCGACCCATATGGGGTCGTTACAGGCAGCTGTTTTGTCTGAGAAAGCTGATTTGGGTATCGCTTTTGATGGCGATGGCGATCGAGTGCTGATGGTTGATCACACAGGTGCCATCGTCGATGGTGATGAGCTGTTGTTCATCATTGCGCGTGATTTGCATGAGCGCGGTAAATTGCAGGGCGGTGTTGTTGGAACGCTGATGAGCAATCTGGGGCTTGAACTGGCGCTGGCCGATCTTGGTATTCCGTTCGTGCGGGCCAATGTGGGAGATCGTTATGTCATTGCGGGTTTGCAAGAGCATGATTGGCAGATCGGTGGTGAAAACTCCGGGCATATCGTTTGCTTCCAGCACACCACAACGGGGGATGCGATCATTGCGGCCCTGCAAGTGCTGCTGGCGCTGCGTCGCCGTGGTGAAGGTCTGGCTCAGTCCCGTCAGGCGTTGCGTAAGTGTCCGCAGGTGCTGCTGAATGTACGCTTTGCGGGTGGCGTAGATCCTGTTGAGCATCCCGCCATCAAAGAGGCGTGTGCGCGTGTTACAGAGGCGATGAAAGGTCGTGGGCGCGTGTTGTTGCGCAAGTCGGGTACCGAGCCGTTGGTGCGTGTGATGGTGGAAGGTGATGACGAAACTATGGTTCGTGGTTACGCAGAAGAGCTGGCGAAGCTGGTAAGTGAAGTTTGTGCCTGAATTCGGCTTGCCAGCGCGGATGTGGTTGGGTAACATCTGCGCCCACTTTGACCGACGAGGTAAAGCATGCGTCGCACTATGGTAGCTGGTAACTGGAAGATGCACGGTACCCGCGCCAGCGTCGCTGAGCTGATCGACGGTCTGCGTAATCTGGCCTTGCCGAGCGGTGTTGAGATTGCGGTATTCCCATCTGACTTGTTTATTGATCGTGTAATCAATGGCTTGAAAGATACGCCAATTTCGGTTGGTGCTCAGGATGCTGCAATCGACGAGAAGCAAGGTGCGCTGACAGGGGAAATTTCTCCGAGCCAGTTGGTGGATGCGGGTTGCAAGTTGGTACTTGTTGGGCACTCAGAGCGTCGCCTGATTTTGGGTGAGCAGGATGAGACGCTTAATCGCAAGTTTGCAGCCGCTCAAGCTTCTGGCTTAACGCCGGTGTTGTGCATAGGGGAGACCCTGGAGCAGCGTGAGGCGGGGCAAACGCTTGAAGTTGTGGAGCGTCAGCTGAACGTTGTCATTGATGAGTTCGGTATTGAGGCTTTTACAAACGCAGTGATTGCATACGAGCCGGTCTGGGCCATTGGTACCGGACTGACTGCAACACCGCAGCAAGCGCAAGATGTGCATGCGGCCATTCGCGCACAGCTGGCGCAGAAGAATTCTGAGGTTGCACAAGGTGTGCGACTTCTATACGGCGGCAGCGTGAAGGCGGCCAATGCGGTCGAACTGTTCAGCATGCCGGATATCGATGGGGGGCTCATTGGTGGGGCTTCCCTGAATGCAGATGAGTTCGGTGCGATTTGTCGCGCCGCGGGAAACTGAGAAAATGCTGGAAACAGTCGTAGTCGTTTTTCATCTGTTGGGTGCATTGGGCGTAATTGCTCTGGTATTGCTGCAACAGGGTAAAGGTGCGGATGCTGGAGCATCTTTCGGAGCAGGTGCATCAAATACTGTGTTCGGAAGCCAAGGTTCCTCTACCTTTCTTAGTAAGTTTACTGCTATACTTGCCGCAGGTTTTTTCATAACCAGCTTAGGGTTAGGTTACTTTGCTAAAGAGAAAGCTCATGAGCTGACTCAAGTAGGTTTGCCAGATCCAGCAGTGTTGGAAGCACCAAAGCAAAAACCGGCTTCAGATGATGTGCCGGTGCTTAATGAGCAAAAGTCGGCTACTCCAGCGACTGACGTACCTCCAGCTCAAGAGCAAAAGTAAAACGGGTTTCATGATGTAACTGTAGTATTGCCGAGGTGGTGGAATTGGTAGACACGCAACCTTGAGGTGGTTGTGCCCATAGGGTGTAGGGGTTCGAGTCCCCTTCTCGGTACCAATTATCAAGAATGCCCGCAGTAGCGGGCTTTCTTGTATGTGGAAGGCTACATTGACCCTGAAAAGGATCAAACGTATACTTCCGCTCCAGCTTTGTCGCGGGATGGAGCAGTCTGGTAGCTCGTCGGGCTCATAACCCGAAGGTCGTCGGTTCAAATCCGGCTCCCGCAACCAGTTTTAGCGGAGCCCCTTATTAGGGGCTTTTTGTTAACTGGACACTTTATAGCGTCGGTATTCAACGACGTTTCAGAGATGGGCGCTTCGCCCATTTTTTTATTTTGCACAGCATGCACAAACATGCACTAGGGGGTTCAGGTGTCGAGCAAGCTAGAAGAGTTGCAGGCCTTGTTGGCCCCGGTGGTCGTGGCCCTTGGCTATGAATGCTGGGGTATTGAATTTTCGGCTCAGGGCCGCCATTCAATGTTGCGTGTGTATATCGACAAGGAAGGCGGCGTTTTGGTGGATGACTGCGCAATTGTCAGTCGTCAAATCAGCGGCGTTCTGGATGTCGAAGATCCTATTTCTGTTGAGTACACCCTTGAGGTTTCTTCTCCTGGCATGGAGCGCCCGCTGTTCACGGTTGAACAGTTTGCCCAATTCGCCGGTGAGCAAGTAAAGATCAAGCTGCGTTCACCCTTTGAAGGGCGACGCAACTTTCAGGGCCTTCTGCGCGGCGTAGAAGAACAAGACGTAGTGGTGCAAGTTGAGGACCACGAGTTCTTGTTGCCGATCGATATGATCGACAAGGCCAACATTATTCCCAGTTTTGACTGAGACGCGGATCCCGCGGATCCAATGGCTTGCGAAAGGCGAGGCGTACGATGAGCAAAGAAGTACTGCTGGTTGTTGAGTCGGTGTCCAATGAAAAGGGCGTACCGGCAAACGTAATTTTTGAAGCGCTGGAGCTGGCTCTGGCCACCGCTACCAAAAAGCGTTTTGAGGACGAAGTCGATCTGCGTGTGGAAATCAACCGCCACACCGGTAACTATGAGACTTTCCGTCGCTGGACTGTGGTCGAAGACGAAGATCTGGATGATCCAGCAATCGAGTTGGCGGTAGACCAGGCCCAGGCAAAACAGCCAGGCGCTGTAGCTGGCGATATTATCGAAGAGAAAATCGATTCTATCGAATTCGGTCGGATTGCTGCACAAACTGCCAAACAGGTTATTGTGCAAAAAGTCCGCGAAGCTGAGCGCGCTCAAGTAGTCGATGCTTATCGCGAGCGTTTGGGCGAAATCATTTCTGGCACCGTTAAAAAAGTGACACGTGACAACGTGATCGTCGATCTGGGTAACAACGCAGAAGCGTTGCTGGCCCGTGAAGACATCATCTCGCGTGAAACTTTCCGTGTTGGCGTACGCCTTCGCGCATTGTTGAAAGAAATTCGTACCGAGAACCGCGGTCCTCAACTGATTCTGTCGCGCACTGCGCCAGAGATGTTGATCGAGCTGTTCCGTATCGAAGTTCCAGAAATCTCTGAAGGCCTGATCGAAGTAATGGCGGCCTCCCGAGATCCTGGATCGCGCGCTAAAATAGCCGTTCGCTCCAAAGACAAACGCATTGATCCGCAAGGTGCTTGCATTGGTATGCGCGGTTCGCGCGTCCAGGCAGTGTCCGGCGAATTGGGCGGAGAGCGAGTGGATATCGTCCTTTGGGATGACAACCCGGCGCAGTTCGTGATCAACGCAATGTCGCCAGCAGAAGTAGCGGCAATTATTGTCGACGAAGATGCCCATGCAATGGACATCGCCGTTGGCGCAGACAATCTGGCCCAGGCGATTGGTCGCGGCGGTCAGAACGTACGTTTGGCTAGCCAGTTGACTGGCTGGACCTTGAACGTGATGACCGAATCGGACATCCAGGCTAAGCAGCAAGCAGAAACCGGCGACATCCTGCGCAACTTCATCGAAGAGTTGGAAGTTGATGAAGAGTTGGCGCAGGTGCTGGTTGATGAAGGCTTCACCAGCCTGGAAGAGATTGCCTACGTACCGGTGGAAGAAATGCTCAACATCGACGGCTTTGACGAAGATATCGTCAACGAGCTTCGCGCTCGGGCCAAGGATCGCTTGTTGACTAAAGCCATCGCTACTGAGGAAAAGCTGGCAGACGCCCATCCGGCCGAAGACCTGCTCTCGCTTGAGGGTATGGACAAGGATTTGGCGATGGAACTGGCGGTGCGCGGCGTAATTACCCGCGAAGACCTGGCCGAGCAGTCTATTGACGACCTGCTCGACATCGACGGCATTGACGATGATCGTGCCGGCAAGTTGATCATGGCCGCCCGAGCCCATTGGTTCGAGTAATTAGGCGCGGCCTGAGGAGAGAAATGCATGACGCAAGTCACGGTGAAACAACTGGCCGATGAGGTCAAAACACCGGTTGAGCGCCTGTTGCAGCAGATGCGTGAGGCAGGTCTGCCGCACACCGCCGCCGAGCAGAATGTGACCGACAGTGAGAAGCAAGCTCTGCTGACTCACCTGAAAAGCAGCCACAAGGCGAAAGTGGAAGAACCGCGCAAAATCACTTTGCAGCGTAAAACCACCAGTACCCTGCGTGTTGCTGGAAGCAAAAGCATCAGCGTTGAAGTACGCAAGAAGAAAGTCTTCGTACAGCAAAGCCCGGAAGAAATTGAAGCCGAGCGCAAACGTGAGATGGATGAACGCCGTGCAGTAGAAAATGCCGCACGTCAAAAGGCTGAAGAAGAGTCCAAGCGTCGCGCCGAAGAAGAAGCGCGTCGTCAGCCTGCCGCTGCTCCGACTGCCGCGCCTGTTGCTGCTCCTGCACCTGTGCAAACTGCACCGGTAGCCGCGCCTGCACCAGCTGCACCTGCTCCAGCAGCAGATGCACGCAAGCGTGATGAGCAACGTCGTCCAGACAAACCACGTGCTGACGATAACAATCGTCGCGGCAGTGGCGATGGCGAGCGCAAAAACGCTCCGCATCGTGCTTCTGTTAAAGAGAAAGCGCCA
The DNA here is from genome assembly GCF_034347405.1 of Pseudomonas sp. CCC3.1. NCBI lineage: Bacteria > Pseudomonadati > Pseudomonadota > Gammaproteobacteria > Pseudomonadales > Pseudomonadaceae > Pseudomonas > Pseudomonas sp. CCC3.1. Next base: position 4,326,650 of record NZ_CP133778.1, on the reverse strand, counting down.
ACTCCACGCGTTGCACCTCGCACCTCCGACGAAGAAAGCGACAGCTTCCGTCGCGGTGGTCGTGGCAAGAGCAAGCTGAAGAAGCGCAACGCTCACGGTTTCCAGAGCCCAACCGGCCCTGTGGTTCGTGACGTACAGATTGGCGAGACCATCACTGTCGGCGATTTGGCTGCACAGATGTCGGTCAAGGCTGCCGAAGTCATCAAGTTCATGTTCAAGCTGGGTACTCCAGCGACCATCAACCAGGTACTGGATCAGGAAACTGCCCAACTGGTTGCTGAAGAACTGGGCCACAAAGTGACTCTGGTCAGCGACAACGCTCTGGAAGATTCCCTGGCCGAGTCCCTGAAGTTCGAAGGCGAGTCGTTCTCCCGTGCACCGGTTGTGACCGTAATGGGCCACGTTGACCACGGTAAAACGTCCCTGCTCGACTACATCCGTCGTGCCAAGGTAGCTGCTGGCGAAGCCGGTGGTATTACTCAGCACATCGGTGCATACCACGTTGAAACCGAACGCGGCATGGTCACTTTCCTCGATACCCCGGGTCACGCAGCGTTTACCGCAATGCGTGCACGTGGTGCCAAGGCCACTGACATCGTGATTCTGGTTGTGGCTGCAGACGACGGTGTAATGCCGCAAACCATCGAAGCGGTTCAGCATGCGAAAGCAGCTGGCGTGCCTCTGGTGGTTGCAGTGAACAAAATCGACAAGCCAGGTGCTGACCTCGATCGCATCCGTAGCGAACTGTCCGTTCACGGCGTGACGTCGGAAGAGTGGGGTGGTGACACTCCGTTTGTTTCAGTCTCGGCGAAAATGGGTACGGGCGTTGACGAGTTGCTCGAAGCCGTATTGCTGCAAGCTGAAGTTCTGGAACTCAAGGCGACTCCATCGGCTCCTGGCCGTGGCGTAGTTGTTGAGTCCCGTCTGGACAAAGGCCGTGGCCCTGTTGCGACTGTTCTGGTTCAAGACGGTACCCTGCGCCAAGGCGACATGGTTCTGGTCGGTTCCAACTATGGCCGCATCCGCGCCATGCTCGACGAGAACGGCAAGCCAATCAAGGAAGCCGGTCCATCCATCCCTGTCGAGATTCTCGGCCTGGACGGAACGCCAGATGCTGGCGACGAGATGAGCGTAATGACCGACGAGAAGAAGGCGCGTGAAGTTGCCCTGTTCCGTCAAGGCAAGTTCCGCGAAGTGAAGCTGGCGCGTGCTCACGCAGGCAAGCTGGAAAACATCTTCGAGAACATGGGCCAGGAAGAGAAGAAGACGCTTAACATCGTCCTCAAATCTGACGTCCGTGGTTCGTTGGAAGCTCTGCAGGGCGCTCTGAGCGGCCTGGGTAACGACGAAGTGCAAGTGCGCGTAGTGGGCGGCGGTGTCGGTGGTATCACCGAGAGCGACGCTAACCTGGCACTGGCCTCCAACGCTGTATTGTTCGGCTTCAACGTGCGTGCTGATGCTGGCGCTCGCAAGATTGTCGAGCAAGAAGGCCTGGACATGCGTTACTACAACGTCATCTACGACATCATCGAAGACGTCAAGAAAGCCCTTACCGGCATGCTTGGCAGCGACGTTCGGGAGAACATCCTGGGTATCGCTGAAGTCCGCGACGTATTCCGTTCGCCTAAGTTCGGTGCGATTGCAGGTTGTATGGTGCTGGAAGGTGTTGTTCACCGTAACCGTCCAATCCGTGTACTGCGCGAAGACATCGTTATCTTCGAAGGCGAGCTGGAATCCCTGCGCCGCTTCAAAGATGACGCGTCCGAAGTGCGTGCTGGCATGGAATGCGGTATCGGCGTCAAGAGCTACAACGACGTTAAAGTCGGCGACAAAATCGAAGTGTTCGAGAAGGTCCAGGTTGCTCGCAGCCTCTAAATCGCGAGCCTCAAGAGCGAGGACGAGCACAGGCATGCAAATGCAACGTGCTCGGCCTGGACTCTAAACGCAACGCCCGGTCCGGCTTCTGTCTGGCCGGGCGTTTGCCGCTTTCAGAACGCATGGGTTTCCCATGGGTGAGTGACAGGTAACAAGACATGGCAAAAGAATATAGCCGTACCCAACGTATCGGCGATCAGATGCAGCGCGAGCTGGCCCAACTGATCCGTCGTGAAGTCAAAGACCCGCGTGTGGGTCTGGTCACCATTACTGCCGTTGAAGTCAGCCGTGACGTGGGTCACGCCAAGATCTTCATCACCGTAATGGGGCAGGACAACGCAGAAGATATTGCGCAGACCATCAAGGTATTGAACTCCGCAGCTGGCTTCCTGCGCATGCAACTGGCGCGTGAAATGAAACTGCGTAGCGTGCCTCAATTGCACTTCCACTACGACGAAAGCGTTGTGCGCGGTGCCCATCTGTCCGCTTTGATCGAGCGTGCAGTGGCTGAGGACAACCAGCACCCTGGCGCCAGCACTCCTGAAGACACCAAGGAGTAACCGGTGGCTCAGGTCAAGCGTATCCGTCGTAACGTCAGCGGCATCATCCTGCTCGATAAACCGCTAGGATTCACCTCCAATGCGGCCTTGCAGAAAGTCCGCTGGCTGCTCAATGCCGAGAAGGCAGGGCACACCGGTAGCCTCGATCCATTGGCCAGCGGCGTCTTGCCGTTGTGCTTTGGCGAAGCCACCAAGTTTTCGCAATACCTGCTCGATTCCGACAAGGGTTATGAAACCCTGATGCAATTGGGCAAGACTACGACCACTGCTGACGCCGAAGGTGAGGTTTTACTCACGCGTCCAGTGACCGTTGGTCGCACCGATATCGAAGCTGTATTGCCTGAATTTCGTGGGCAAATCAGTCAGATACCGCCGATGTACTCGGCGCTGAAGCGCGACGGTCAGCCGCTTTACAAGTTGGCCCGTGCAGGCGAAGTGGTGGAGCGTGAACCACGTTCTGTTACTATTACCCGCCTCGAATTACTGGCCAGCGAAGGCGACACTGCGCGCTTGTCCGTTGACTGCACCAAAGGCACCTATATCCGGACCCTCGTGGAAGATATTGGTGAAGCATTAGGTTGCGGTGCATACGTTGCAGAGCTGCGTCGCACGCACGCCGGACCTTTCAGTCTGGCCCAAACGGTCACGCTGGAAGAGCTGGAAGCTGTACACGCCGAAGGCGGCAATGAAGCAGTTGATCGCTTCCTGATGCCATCGGACAGCGGTTTGCTGGACTGGCCGTTGCTGCACTTCTCGGAGGCCAGCGCGTTCTATTGGCTCAATGGCCAACCGGTACGTGCGCCTGATGCCCCGAAGTTCGGCATGGTGCGGGTACAAGATCACAACGGTCGCTTCATCGGTATCGGTGAAGTGAGCGAAGACGGGCGCATCGCGCCGCGTCGACTGATTCGGTCAGAATGACCGGAACAGGACGAATCGGGGTGTAATGCCTCGGATCGTACTGAAAAGAGGGTGGCTGTTATTAGGCACGGTCACATCTCACATTTAAATACGAGGATTTGTCCTCGGCCTATTGGATCTGTCTTGCTCGCAAGCAGACCCCTAATGAAAGGAAATGCCTCATGGCACTGACAGTTGAACACAAAGCAGAAATCGTAAAAGACTACCAGCAAGCTCCAGGTGATACAGGTTCTCCAGAAGTGCAAGTTGCACTGCTGACCTTTAACATCAACACGCTGCAAGGTCACTTCAAAGCAAACAGCAAAGACCACCACTCCCGTCGTGGTCTGATCCGCATGGTAAACCAGCGTCGTAAGCTGCTGGACTACCTGAAAGGCAAGAACGTTGAGCGTTACAAAGCGCTGATCGCTCGCCTGGGTCTGCGTCGCTAATAGCGATGTTGCTAGAGGCTGGTCGTCTGTCGTGCGTTTGTGGGTTTCCTACAGACGTACGTCAGGCTTCCAGCCTCAAGTTTTATCTGGACCAGACGGATCCTTACGAAAGCTCGCCTGGCAGGCGGTTTTCGTAAGCATCTTGAATCGGGCATGACCCGGCAGTGCACACGTATTTCGCAAGAAACCCATTCCCCAAGAGCCACAAAGAAGGTAGGACACCGTGAACCCGGTTATCAAAAAATTCCAGTTCGGTCAGTCGACCGTCACCCTCGAGACTGGCCGCATCGCCCGTCAGGCCTCCGGCGCAGTATTGGTCACCGTTGACGATGACGTCAGCGTATTGGTGACTGTAGTCGGTGCCAAGCAAGCCGATCCAGGCAAGGGCTTCTTCCCTCTGTCTGTTCACTACCAAGAAAAAACCTACGCCGCGGGTAAAATCCCAGGTGGTTTCTTCAAGCGTGAAGGTCGTCCTTCCGAAAAAGAAACCCTGACCTCGCGTCTGATCGACCGTCCGATCCGTCCACTGTTCCCGGAAGGCTTCATGAACGAAGTGCAGGTTGTCTGCACCGTTCTGTCCACCAGCAAGAAAACCGATCCGGACGTCGCTGCGATGATCGGTACTTCGGCTGCGCTGGCAATCTCCGGTATTCCTTTTGATGGCCCAATCGGCGCTGCACGCGTTGCTTACCACGAAAGCACCGGCTACCTGTTGAACCCAACTTACGAGCAACTGGCCGCTTCAAGCCTGGACATGGTTGTTGCTGGTACGTCGGAAGCCGTACTGATGGTTGAATCGGAAGCCAAAGAGCTGACCGAAGACCAAATGCTGGGCGCTGTACTGTTCGCCCACGACGAATTCCAAGTGGTGATCCAGGCTGTTAAAGAGCTGGCTGCCGAAGCTGCAAAACCAACGTGGGACTGGGCTGCTGCTCCAGAAGCTACCGCACTGCTGGGCGCTATCCGTGCCGAGTTCGGCGAAGCGATCTCCCAGGCTTACACCATCACCATCAAGGCCGACCGTTACGCTCGTCTGGGCGAACTGAAAGACCAGGTGGTTGCCAAGTTGTCCGGTGAAGAAGGTCAGCCTTCGTCCAGCGAAGTTAAAGCTGCATTCGGCGAAATCGAATACCGCACCGTTCGCGAAAACATCGTAAACGGCAAGCCGCGTATCGATGGCCGTGACACCAAGACTGTTCGCCCTCTGAACATCGAAGTTGGCGTTCTGCCAAAAACCCACGGTTCGGCTCTGTTCACCCGTGGCGAAACTCAGGCGCTGGTCGTTGCAACACTGGGTACCGCCCGTGATGCACAACTGCTGGACACCCTTGAAGGCGAGAAAAAAGACCCGTTCATGCTGCACTACAACTTCCCGCCGTTCTCGGTAGGTGAGTGTGGTCGTATGGGTGGCGCTGGTCGTCGCGAAATCGGCCACGGCCGTCTGGCCCGTCGTTCGGTTCAGGCCATGCTGCCTGCTGCTGACGTGTTCCCGTACACCATTCGTGTGGTATCGGAAATCACTGAGTCCAACGGCTCCAGCTCCATGGCTTCGGTCTGCGGTGCTTCCCTGGCCCTGATGGACGCTGGTGTTCCGATGAAGGCACCGGTTGCCGGTATCGCCATGGGTCTGGTTAAGGAAGGCGAGAAGTTCGCCGTTCTGACTGACATCCTGGGTGACGAAGACCACCTGGGCGACATGGACTTCAAAGTAGCCGGCACCTCTAAAGGTGTTACCGCGCTGCAGATGGACATCAAGATCAAAGGCATCACCGAAGAAATCATGGAGATCGCTCTGGGCCAAGCCCTGGAAGCTCGCCTGAACATCTTGGGTCAGATGAACCAGATCATCGGTCAGTCGCGTACCGAGCTGTCGGCCAACGCTCCGACCATGATCGCGATGAAAATCGACACCGACAAAATCCGTGACGTTATCGGTAAAGGCGGCGCGACCATCCGTGCAATCTGTGAAGAAACCAAAGCTTCGATCGATATCGAAGACGACGGTTCGATCAAGATCTTCGGCGAGTCCAAAGAAGCAGCAGAAGCGGCTCGTCAGCGCGTTCTGGGCATCACCGCAGAAGCCGAGATCGGCAAGATCTACATCGGTAAGGTTGAGCGTATCGTCGACTTCGGCGCATTCGTAAACATCCTGCCAGGCAAAGACGGCCTGGTTCACATCTCCATGCTGAGCGACGCTCGCGTTGAGAAAGTGACTGACATTCTGAAAGAAGGTCAGGAAGTGGAAGTGCTGGTACTGGACGTGGACAACCGCGGCCGTATCAAGCTGTCCATCAAAGACGTAGCTGCTGCGAAGGCGTCGCAAGCTTAATCGCTGCCGACACCTGTTTTGAAAAAGGATCCTTCGGGATCCTTTTTTTATGTGTGCGGTAAAGACAGTGCAAAAGGCCATGATTCAAAAGCCGCAACTTGCATGCAGAATTGAAGAGGGTCATGCAATCTGCACGATGCCTTAAAAACGAATTGTTTATAAGTTATTGATTTATAAGGGATTAATAATTTTAAAAAGTTGGCACAAGCCCTGCACTAGTACTTGTAACCCTGCTGCCGTGTGACGGCGCAGATTTTAAAGAAGACAGGAGTTACTCGTATGAAGAAGTTCGCTATCGCTGCCGCAACTGCCACCGCTCTGACCCTGACTATGGCCAATGCTGCATTTGCTGCTCAAGCAACGACTCAGTCGCCTATGATCGTGGCTTCAGGCGAAGTCGCCAAAGCCAAAGAAGCTACTTCTGATACCTGGATCACGACCAAAGTTAAATCTGATCTGCTGACCGAGAAAGGTATTCCAGGCTCAGATATCAAAGTTGAAACCAACAAAGGTGTGGTTTCCCTTTCTTCGACAGTCGCTGTGACTGATGCACAGAAGGAAATTGCTGTCGCTATCACCAAGAAAATCAAAGGTGTTCAAGCCGTTTCGGCTGATGGCCTGAAAGCTGAGTAACACACGCTTTTCGTGGAACCGGGGGGAAAGCAAGTGCAGGTGATTTAAGCGCCACACCTGCACCTGCGGGCTTTCAAAAAAGGTTCATGCGACGGCCACACGGATGTGGCCATTACAGCCCCCGGCGTTCTGCGCCGGGGGCTGTTCTATTGGAGAAAAGAAAAGTGTCTGGCAACCCCTTCGTAGCAGTTGCCGAGCCTGCGAGGCTACGTCTGGCTGCGCAGCAGTCGTAAAGCCAGACGATTGAGTGTGTCAATTCAACCTTGCACTTAGTGTTTACGATCACTTCGCAATCGGACGTAGCCTCGCAGGCTCGGCAACTGCTACGAAATCGGCTTTACTCGCTATCAAGGTGCAGCGGCGAGACGACCCGGCCATCGCTCTCAGGTTCACCGAGCGTGGCATCGACAAAATACACACGCTCATCGGCCAACCCGCCTTTATCCACCAGGTAGTCCTTGATACTACTGGCGCGGTCCTGGCCCAGTTGGCGCAGCAGCACTTCGCTTTTACTCCAGAAGTCGATGAGTGCAGCGCTCATCTTGGCGGCGCGTTCATCACGACTCAGATCAGCCCATTCAGCAGGCGGCTGTTGCTTGAGTCGCGTGCGGTAGATGCCTTCCAGTAAAGGGCCTTTCTCGTCATCCGGCACTTTAAGCAACGATGCCTGAGCCGGCACCTTGTCGCCACGGCGCTGGAGAATCTTGTAGTAGTTGTACTGGTACTCGCGTTCCAGTCGCTCTTGCGCAATGAGCGGACCGTCACTTTTTTGCGCAGCAGTGCCCTCAATCTCCAAGCGTAAGGCCGGACGTTGCTTCAGAGCATCTGCCAGGGTGTTCAGGGCTTTTTGTGCGTCAGGGCTCAGCTCGCTTGATCCTGGCGCGAATGACACCGTGCCCAGGTCTTCGGCGCCACCACCACTGATCAGCCCACCAATGAACTTGAACGGGGCCTGGACAGCACGCATCACCAGATTGCGCAGGGTTTGCCAAACAATGGGCATCACACTGAACTGCGGGTTATTCAGATCGCCCGTCACGGGCAGTTCGATAGAGATGGTGCCGTCTGTGTCTTTGAGCAGGGCAATAGCCAGCTTCAGTGGCAAGTTCACGGCGTCCGGACTGTCGACTTTCTCACCGAGTTGCAATTGCTCGATAACGACCTTGTTTTCTGCCTTGAGCTGGCCTTTAGTGATCAGGTAGTGAACATCCAGGCTCAGACGGCCTTTGCGAATCCGGTAGCCCGCGAATTTTCCGGAGTAGGGCGTCAGTGTCGTGAGCTCGACACGTTTGAAACTGGTGGCGATATCGAGGCTAGCCATGGGGTCAAAAGGATTGACACTGCCCTTGATCGTCACGGGTGCGTAACGGTCAACCTTGCCTGCAACATTCACACTGGCCGGTTTGGCCTGGCGACTATCAATGGTGCCGATTTGGCCGTTGAGCTGTTGAATGGCCGTGGCGAAGTTGGGGGTCAGGCTGAAGTCGGCAAAATTGGCGGAGCCATCATTGATCGCGATACTGCCGACATGGATGCCCAGTGGTTTTTCTTTGGCTGCGGGTTTGGCAGCGCTCTTGGCGCCGCTGTTGGCAGGTTGCGCAATCAACAAGTCATCGATGTTGGTGGTGCGATCATCGTTGATCATGAAACGCACATATGGCTGTGTGATGTTGATCTTGGAAATCGACACGTTGTCGCCGTGCTGATACTTCACCTCTTCGAGCACCAACCGCTGCCATTTAAGGAAGTCGCGGTTTTTCATCGTGTCCAGCGTGTGCAACTGATCAATCTGGGCTCGCCCCTCTACCGTAAAGGCCAATGGCTCAACACTTTTCAGGTTGACCGCCAAATCACTGCCGAGCATGCCGCTGCGCAGTTCCAGACGAATAAACGGGTCGATGTAGGCTTGGGCTACCCGCAGGTCGATGTCTTTGGTGGTGACTTTCAGTTTTGCGCCAATCGGGCTCAGGTTGACGTCGCCGCTGGCCGTCAGCTTGCCCTGCTTGCCAATGCCGGTGTCGAGCGTAAGGCTGAAGGGCGACTGATTCAGGCTGTCGAAGTTTTTCAGGTTCAGGTTGAGCGGGCCGATGTCCAGCGCCACCGGGGTTTTGGGCTCTTTGTCGGCCAGATGCACGCGGTAATCGCGCAGTTCCACATCCTTGAGCAGCACTTGCCACGGCTTGCTGGGGGCTGCGGGGGTGGATGCGGGCTTTGACGCTTCAGCCGCCACTGTCTGATCAGTGTTGCGCGCAGCCTTGGCAGGCTGGCTGGCAAACAGCTTTTGCCAGTCGAGCTGGCCATCTTTCTCCCGCGCGGCCCACGTTTCGAGGTTGTTGCTTTGGATTTTTCCGACAACCACGTGCTGCTTGGCCAGGTCGACCGTGGTATCGCTGACATCCAGACGTTCCAGGCGCACGAGTGGCCGACCGTCCGGGGCATTGATGTTGAATGGGGCAATGCTGGCGGAAGCGTTGCTCAAGACCATTTCAGTGTTTTTGGCCAGGTTCAACGTGTAGTCAGTGCTGAAATTCAATACGCCGTTTTCGAGTGCCAGCGGCAGTGCATCACGGACATACGGCCACCAGACCTTCATCTGGCCATCGGTGACCTTGAGTTTGCCTTCGGACGCAATGGGCACCAGGCTCAGCGTGCCGCTCCAATCGATCCGCCCGCCCGCCGGGCCCATCGCCACGAGCGTCATGTCAGCGTTGTCTTTGGGCAAAGTACTGAGGTTTTTCAGTTCAAGGTTCATCGAGTCATACAAAAACTCGATCGGTTCGCTGGGCCGCCTATCGGTGAAATGCAGGTAGCCTTCGGCCAGCTTGATGTTGTCGATGCGTACCGGGAACGGGTTGCTGTCAGGCTGTTCGGGCGTGGGCTCACTGGTCGGCAGTTTGAACAATTGAACGAGGTTGAGTGAGCCGTCCTTGTTATACAGCAGCTCAGTCTTTGGCTTGTCCAGCTGCACGTCGGTCAAGTGCAAGGCTTTGGTCCACAGACTATCGACTTGCAAATTGGTGTAAAGACGCTCGAAGCCGATTTGCTCCTTGCCAGGTTCGCCGACGCTAAAGCCCCACAGCGTGAGTTCCAGGCTGAACGGGTTGAATTCCAACCGGTCGAGTTTTGCCGGAACCGTGGTGTAGTTGGCCAACTGCTGGTTGATAACGCGCAAGCCTATGCCGGGCAAAATAAAGAAGCCCAGCACGCTGTAAATTGCGATAGCAGTCAGCACTGCGCCAATGGCGCGGATCAATCCTTTGAGCATGGGGGGGCGTCGTCTTTACGTTCAGGAGTGCCTTTGAGTATGGCACGCGTTTCCGGTTCCGATATGGGCGCCTTATTTCGGGTAGGACTTTTCCCTTTGTTACGAGTTTTTTAGAACTGCAAGATCAGTGTTTTCAACGGAGGCTGTTGATCCTGTGACGGGAAATCCGTGGCGGGTGTCAGCACTTGCCAGTCGCGCACGGGGCGACCTGCCTTCTCGGCGCAACGCAGCACCTGTTCGCGCCAGTCGTCCATGCTGACTTTTGCCAGGTTGTTGCAACAGATCAGCACGCCATCCGCTGCTGTTGCGAGTACCGCAGGCTTGAGCAGGCTTTGGTAGTCACGCAGCAGGTCAACCGTGCCGAAAGCACTCTTGGCCCAGGCAGGCGGGTCGAGCAGTACCAGATCATATTCGCGCTGCTCCAGGCGCGGATAAGCGGGTAATTTGTGGCGACGCTGAATGATCGGCAGCCCGGCCAATTGGCGGATGGCGGCGAAATAATCCGATTGCACGAATTTCATTTTCTTCAGCTCAGGGTTCAGCAGGCCATTCTCACGGCCTACTGCCAGATTGCCTTCGGCAAAATCCAGGTTACAGACTTCGCTGGCACCACCGGCCGCTGCGCTCAAGCCTACGCCACAGGTGTAGGCAAACAGGTTGAGTACGCTTTTACCGGCGCTGTGCTGTTTGACCCAGCCGCGCGCATTGCGCAGGTCGAGAAACAGCAGCGGATCCTGTCCGGCATGACGCCCGCGCACGCGGTATTTAAGGCCCCATTCGTGGCCGACCATGTCAGCCAGCGCGGCCTCATCAGCTTTGTACACCGTGTCTTCGCGATCGATGCGCGAGTTGCCTTGGGAGCGATCGTTGTAGACCAGCAGTAATTCCAGGCCCAAGTGGCGATTGATGGCGTCATGCAGTTGCAGCAGATCATCGCGTTCAAGGCGCTGATGGAAACTTTGCACCAACAGTTGCGGGCCGTAGCGGTCGATGGTCAGACCGCCAGCACCTTCTTGGCTGCCGTGGAACAGGCGATAGCAGTCAGTGCCCTGAGCGTGCAGCTCGGCCAGCAAATCCTGACGATTATCGAGGGCGGCGCGCAGCGCCTGATTCAAGGAAGACATGCGATGCGCCTTGGGGATAGATAAGGCGCGGCAGTTTAACAGAATAGGGCGAATGTACGTCTCAAACCTGTGGGGGCGGGCTGCCTACGCTTCAGGTATCCAGCCCCATCCGCCGCCGTGCCCGTTGCACGGAGCCATTGCGCACGGCCCAGCGCAGGATCGGCGCCGTACTGTTTACCCCTGCATGCACCAGCTTGCGGGTCAGCGGCTGTTGCTCAAGTTCCAGCTGATCGCTGGCCCAGTCCGGCAGTAAATCAATCCCGGCTTGCATCATCAGTGACCCAAAGGGTTTGGCCAGCAGGCTGGGGGCGGGCGCATTCAGCAACAGGCGAATGACCTCGTGACTGCGTTCATCGCACAGTAACCGGGGACGAATGCCCTCAAGGTAATCAGCAATTTGCTGGCGTGAGCGCGGCACATCGGTGGCGCCCAAGCGTTCAGCGACCAAGGCAATTTCATCGTAGTAACGGTCTTGATCTTCTGCGCACAAGTGCGGATTTCGGTAGCGAAGATGTGCAGCGAGGAAGTTGCTGACTTCTGCCACATGCACCCATGTCAGCAACTCGGGGTCGCTGGCGGCATAAGGTTTGCCATCAAGCCCGGTGCCAATGACTTGCAGGTGAATGGTGCGGACTTTGTCGATCAGCCAGTTGGCGTCTGCGGTAGAGCCAAAGGTAGTGCCGGAAATGAACTGTCCGGTGCGGCGCAACCGGCCCAGCATGTCCTGGCGGAAATTGGAGTGATCCCACACCCCGGCCAAGGCCTGCGGGTGCAAGGCTTGCAGCATCAAAGCGCTGATGCCGCCAATCAGCATGCTGGTGAAGTCACCGTGCACACGCCAACTGATAGAGTCCGGGCCAAACAGTCCGGGGTCGCCTTTGGGGTTTTCGAGGTCGAGCTGGCCGAGCGAAAGCCCGGTCAGGCTCATGATTTGGCGTTCGATGGGACGACGGATAAATTCCATGCTGCCTCGGTGCCAGCCAGTCGGGGAGACTGGCTGGCCATCGATCAACCGCGATGACGACCGCGGAAGTAGTTGATCAGACCTTGGGTCGATGCGTCGTCGGCAGGCTCTTCGAGGCTGCCAGTCAGGCGATTGTAAACGCCTTTGCCCAGCTCTTTGCCCAGTTCCACGCCCCATTGGTCGAAGGCGTTGGTGCCCCAGATCACGCTTTGCACGAAGACTTTATGCTCGTACAGCGAAACCAGTGCGCCCAGGCGGCGCGGGCTGATGCGTTCAACCACCAGGGTATTGCTCGGACGATTGCCCGGAATCACCTTGTGCGGCGCCAGTTTTTGCACCTCTTCTTCGCTCATGCCTTTGTCGCGCAATTCAGCTTCGGCTTCTTCGCGGGTTTTACCCAGCATCAGCGCCTGGCTTTGCGACAGGCAGTTGGCGTACAACCACTGATGGTGATCGGACACCGGGTTGAAGCTGACGATCGGCACGATGAAGTCGGCCGGAATCAGTTGGGTGCCTTGATGCAGCAACTGGTGATACGCGTGCTGACCGTTGCAACCTACGCCGCCCCAGATGACCGGGCCTGTGTCGGTGGACACTGGCGTGCCGTCCTGACGCACGCTCTTGCCGTTGGATTCCATGTCCAACTGCTGCAAGTGCTTGGTGATGTTACGCAGGTAGTGGTCATACGGCAGGATCGCGTGACTTTGCGCGCCCCAGAAGTTGCCGTACCAAACGCCGAGCGAGGCCATCAAGACCGGCATGTTCTGTTCAAACGGCGCGTTCTGGAAGTGCTGATCCATGCTGTAGGCACCGGACAGCAGCTCTTTGAAGTTGGACATACCGATGGCCAGTGCAATCGGCAAACCGATGGCCGACCACAGCGAATAACGACCGCCCACCCAGTCCCACATCGGGAAGATGTTTTCTTCGCGAATCCCGAACGCTACAGCGGCCGCGTTGTTGCTCGACACCGCGATGAAGTGGCGATGCAACTCGGCTTCAGAGCCACCTTGAGCCAAGTACCAGGCACGCGAAGCCTGAGCGTTTTTCAGGGTTTCTAGGGTGTTGAAGGATTTCGACGACACGATAAACAGCGTGGTTTCAGCGCGCAGTTTTGCAGTCAGTTCGTGGAACTCACTGCCGTCGATGTTCGCCAGGTAGTGGCAGCGCACGCCTTTTTGGGCGTAGGACAGCAGTGCTTCGGACACCAGCTCCGGGCCGAGGAACGAGCCGCCAATACCGATGTTGACCACATCAGTAATCGGCTTTTCGGTGTAGCCACGCCACAGGCCGTCGTGAATCCGGCCGACCAGTTCGGTCATTTGGTTCAGGACTTTATGCACCTGCGGCATGATATTTACGCCGTTCACCGACAGCTTGTCGGCCACTGGGCGGCGCAATGCGGTATGCAGGGCAGGGCGGCCTTCGGAGGCGTTGACGATTTCGCCTTCAAACAGCGACTTGATTGCACCCTTGAGGTTGGCCTCGTTCGCCAGGTTTACCAGCAAGCTGCGGGTTTTATCGGTGATCAGGTTTTTCGAGTAATCCAAAAACAAGCCACAACTGCTCAGAGTGAAGTCTTCAAAGCGTTTGGGGTTGTTGTTGAATGCATCGCGCATGCTGAAATGCTGCATGTCGGCGCGGTGGAGTTTCAACGCTTGCCAAGCGGGCAGAGCGGTAACGTCATGAGGAGTGCGGTAGTACGCCATCGCTGCGAATATCCTTTTGCTTGAACTGCCTTTTGGACACTGAATACACCGAAATCTTCGTTCTAATGTCGATATTTCGGTCAGTCTGCTTCTGCGCTTCATTCAGAAGCAGGGCGATAACAGTAAACCTCGCGCCTGCTTCTGTCTCGGCTTTGTCTGACGCTACTGAGTAACTTTTGTCACGAGCATGTTACTCGGGTCCTACACAGTTTTCAGTGTTGGATCATGAGGGCCGATTAATCCGCTGTTCCGCGCGGCCTGTGTCTTACCGCGAGCTGTCGAGAGTCAGGTGTAGGTTGTCGATCAGGCGTGTTGTGCCCAGGAACGCCGCGACCAGAATCACGATGTCACGATCACTGGCTTGCGCTGGCAGCAAGGTCAGAGCATGACGGACTTCCAGGTAGTCGGGGCGAAACCCTTCGGCTTCGATACGCTGCAGATGCTGGCGAACCAAGTGCGGGTAATCGCGCTCGCCCGTTTTGATGGCCTGAGCGATCTCGTTCAGATGCTGATACAGAGCCGGCGCAACATGGCGCTGCTCTTCGGTCAAATAGCCGTTACGGGACGACAGGGCCAGACCATCTTCGGCACGCACCGTCGGTTCGCCAATAATCTGCACCGGGATGTTCAGGTCATGAACCATGGCGCGAATAACGGCCAATTGCTGGTAGTCCTTTTGCCCAAAGATCGCGAGATTGGGTTGGACCATATTGAACAATTTGCTGACGACCGTCGTTACCCCGTCGAAATGCCCTGGTCGGCGGCTGCCGCACAGTTCATTGCTGAGCTGGGCGGCGGTCACGCGCGTCAGACCTGCCATGCCGTGGGGGTACATTTCTTCTACTGTCGGGGCGAACAACAGGTTGCAACCGGCTTGCAGGAGTTTTTCCTGATCGGCCGCGAGGGTGCGCGGGTAGGTATCGAGGTCTTCGTTGGCGCCGAACTGCAACGGGTTGACGAAAATACTCGCCACAACGAAGTCGGCCTGCTGAGCCGCAGTGGTCACCAACGCTGCGTGGCCACTGTGCAGATTGCCCATGGTGGGCACGAGGCCGATTTGTTTACCTTCGCTACGGGCGCGGGCGACTGCAGCGCGCAACTCGCGAACGGTTTTTACTGTGTTCATGCAGAGAATCCGTGTTCGGTACCAGGAAAACTGACGGCTTTGACTTCAGCCACGTAAGCGCTGAGTGCCGATTGAATGTCGGGTTGACCCGTCATGAAATTCTTTACGAATTTTGGGACGCGTCCGGTCAAGGACAGGCCGAGCATGTCGTGCAGCACCAAGACCTGGCCGTCAGTGTCGCTGCCTGCGCCAATGCCGATCACCGGGATTTTGACCGCATGGGTGATTTCCCGGGCCAGCTCGCTCGGCACGCATTCCAGCAGCAACATGGCCGCGCCTGCTTGTTCCAGAGCAATAGCATCGGCTCGCATTTGGCGGGCCTGAGTTTCGTTGCGGCCTTGTACTTTGTAACCGCCCAATACGTTCACAGTTTGCGGGGTCAGGCCCATGTGTGCGCACACGGGAATGCCGCGCTCGGTCAGCAAACGAATGGATTCAGAGAGCCAGACGGCGCCTTCAACCTTGACCATGTGCGCACCGGCTTTCATCAACTGGGCGCTGTTGTTCAAGGTTTGCTCGAGTGTCGCGTTGGCCATGAATGGCAGGTCGGCGAGAATCAGTGCGTCTTGGTTGCCGCGTTTGACACTGGCCACGTGGTACGCCATGTCGCAGGTAGTGACTGGCAGCGTGCTGTCATGCCCTTGCAGAACCATGCCCAAGGAGTCGCCCACCAGTAACACTTCCACACCGGCCTGATTACAGATGTGGGAAAAGGTGGCGTCATAGCACGTCAGCATGGTGATTTTTTCACCTTTTTGCTTAAGGCTTTGCAGGGTGGTCAGGGTGATAGCCGGCATGAAAAAGGATCCTCGTCAGGCAGTGTGATAACCACAGCGTGTTACGCACGTGATTGATCGTATAAGCAGGAACACCTTTATGGACGGTGCTTATAAAGCCTGCTTTTCACATTGCGCCGCCCAATGGACGGCAGCGGGACGCCTATAGTCGTGACGGGAACACTGGAAGTCAATTAGAGGTGTTACCGCGGGGGTGTTACCGGGATCATTGATTCGTTTCAGCTTAACGTTCGAAGCGCTCAAGGCCGACAAACGGGCAGTCTGCCAGCAGCTGTTTGAGGCTACGGCCATCGGCGAGCGTCAGCGATGCAGGCGTCAGCTCGGCTAATGGGTACAAAACGAAGGGGCGGGCGTGCATGTGGTAATGCGGAACTTTGAGCCTGGGCTCGTCGATCAGTCGATCACCGAATAGCAGGATGTCCAGATCCAGAGTGCGCGGCCCCCAGCGTTCATGGCGCTCGCGACCTTGATCCCGCTCGATGGCTTGCAGCGCATCCAGTAAGTCCAGAGGTGCCAGCGTGCTGTCGATGGCGGCCACGGCATTGGTGTACCGCGGCTGGCCGGGTAACAGCGAATCGCTTTGATAGAACGCCGACACCCCGATGAAACGGGAGTTTGGCAGTTGCGTCAGCGCCTGCACAGCGCTGCGCAATTGGTCTGCCGGGTCAGCCAGATTGCTGCCCATGCCGATGTAGATCCGCTCCATCGCTTACTCGTCCGCGCCAGCGCTACGTTTGCGTTTACTGCTGCTGGTGCGGCGGCGTTTGCGCGGGGCAGTCCCTGTGCCGTCATCTTTGCTGTTGCTCAAATCGCGGATCATGTCGCGACGGCCACTGTCATTGGCGTCCTGGTAATCAGTCCACCATTCGCCCAGGCCATTGGTCTGCTCGCCAGCGCTTTCACGTAACAGCAAGAAGTCATAGCCTGCGCGGAAACGCGGGTTGTCCAGCAACATGTCAGCGCGTTTGCCGCTGCGACGCGGCAGGCGTTCTTGCATGTCCCAGATCTCGCGAATCGGCATGGTGAAACGCTTGGGAATGGCAATCCGCTGACACTGCTCGGCGATCAGTTCGTGGGCGGCTTCCTGCATGGCCGGAATGGGCGGCATGCCACGGTCTTGCAGGCGCAACACGCGAGCAGGCAATGCAGGCCACAGCAGCGCGGCAAACAGGAAGGCCGGGGTCACTGGCTTGCCCTGCTTGATACGCAGATCGGTGTTGCGCAAGGCTTCGCTGATCAGGGTGTGGGTGTACGTCGGGTTGTGCTCCAGTGCTTCGGCGCTGGCCGGGAACAATGGATCGAACAACTCAAGGTCGACCAACATTTCGAACGTGTCGCTGGCATTGCCAGAAAGGAACAGCTTCAACACTTCTTCGAACAGCCGTGCTGCCGGGATCTCACGCAGCATGGGCGCCAGATCGCGGATCGGTGCTGCCGTGTGTTTTTCGATACCAAAGTCGAGCTTGGCAGCGAAACGCACAGCGCGCAGCATGCGCACCGGATCTTCCTGGTAACGCTGTTGCGGGTCACCGATCAGGCGCAGCAAGCGGTTGCGAATGTCGTGCACGCCATTGGCGTAATCGAGAATGCGTTCGCTGACCGGGTCGTAGTACAGGGCATTGATCGTGAAGTCACGACGCTGAGCGTCTTCTTCAAGGGTGCCGTAAACGTTGTCGCGCAAAATACGCCCGCTTTCGTTACGAGAGGATTGGTTGCTGTCTTCCTCTTCGTCGTTTTGCGGGTGATTGGCGCGGAAGGTCGCGACTTCAATGATTTCGCGACCAAAGTGGATGTGTACCAATTTGAACCGCCGACCGATGATCCGCGCGTTGCGAAACTCGGCACGCACCTGTTCAGGGGTAGCACTGGTGGCGACGTCGAAGTCTTTAGGGGTGATGTTGAGCAGCATGTCGCGTACACAGCCGCCGACCAGATAGGCCTGGTAACCGGCATTCTGCAGGCGCTCGACAATATTGACCGCGTAACGGCTGAATTGGGCGCGTTGCAGCGAGTGTTGGCTGCTGTTGAGCACTTCAGGGGTGCTACGCAGTTGTTGCGTACGACGCTTGGGAGAACGGAGTGACTGGAACAGCTTCTTCAGCATGGGATGCACTGTTTGAAGGAATGTTCGGCCAAAACGAAGAATGACCGCATGATGGGCGGGGATTCTAGCATTTAGTCAGGGGATGGTGTAGGAAGCTGAACCGCTCTTGCGAGCGAAGCTACAAGCGGCGCGCTAAAACAGCTGCAAGAGGGCTGAGGTAGAGCGTTTAATCGGATTTTACTGAATTGCAGGAAGCACAAGGGGAGCCGAAGCTCCCCCAGAATTAGTTGCATGCTCTATTTTTATTATGTTTTTCGGGCTTTTTGTTTTTGTTAAGTGCCCTGACTACAAAGGTTTTGCCTGTGTAGCCCTCTCAAATTGAGAGATAAGAGCAAACGGATTGCTTTGGTCGCTGTGTTGATGTGATCAATGATCCAACTAGTTCAGGCTCTGCTTTAAGTGCAGTTTTTGTTGTTCTCTGCCTAGTCGTGGGGCAAGCCCCATTTACAACGCCTCTCCAAAACAATCAGTTAGCTGCGCCTCCGCCGTGTTGTTTTTGTTATGCGTGAGCCGATACGTCTTATTTTTATTGTGTGCTGCTGTGATTCTTATTGTTCTTGTACGAATACATATAGCAGGGGTCGTGCCAACTTTTGCGCGGCCCAGCAAAATAAGGGGTTTTGACGGTTTCCACTTTTCTACGGGCCAAAAAAAGCCGGGGTTTCGTTACCGTAGTCCCCGGCTTTTGTTACGCGTTTAGGCGGCGGTAACAGTTTTTTCACAGTCTTGCGTGTTACCTGAGGCGTTACCTGACTCAGTTTTCGCTGGCGACTCCGGTTTTTCGGCGCGGAATGCCCAGGCGCTGGCGCCGCTCCCACAGACATTTACGGCTGACCCCGAGTTTGCGGGCCAGTTCGGTCTCGGTCATGTGATCTTGATGTTCCAGTACAAAGTGCTGGAAGTAGTCTTCCAGTGACAGGTCTTC
Source organism: Pseudomonas sp. CCC3.1 (assembly GCF_034347405.1). Lineage (NCBI taxonomy): Bacteria > Pseudomonadati > Pseudomonadota > Gammaproteobacteria > Pseudomonadales > Pseudomonadaceae > Pseudomonas > Pseudomonas sp. CCC3.1. The sequence goes on along the minus strand of NZ_CP133778.1, from coordinate 4,307,887 downwards.
GGTCGGATCCAGGCTGGTGTTACCGCTGCTGATGCTCTGCTGCGGGGCCAGGCCGATGAAGTCGTCGTCTTGCAAGTCGCTCAGTTCAATGTCGATGCCCAGCAGATCAGCCGAAATTTCCGGGCTTTCGCACAGGATGACGGCGCGCTCTACTGCGTTCTCCAATTCGCGAACGTTACCCGGCCACGTGTAATGGCTGATGGCGCGTTCTGCGTCTGGGGCGAACTTCAAGTCGTTGCGGCCAACGCGGGCGCTTTGACGGGCGAGGAAGGCGTGGGCAATTTCGTTAACGTCAGCGCCTCGTTCACGCAAGGCGGGCAGCTTGAGTGCGATGACGTGGAGGCGGTAGTACAAGTCTTCGCGGAACTGGCCGACCTTGGCCAGGTTCTTGAGATCTCGGTGGGTCGCCGCGATCAGGCGCACATCGACCTTTTGCGATTGCACCGAGCCGACGCGGCGAATTTCGCCCTCTTGCAGGACGCGCAACAGGCGCGCCTGGGCTTCGAGTGGCAGCTCACCGATTTCATCGAGGAACAAGGTGCCGCCATCGGCCGCTTCGACCAATCCGGCACGCCCTGCGCTGGCGCCGGTAAATGCGCCTTTTTCGTGGCCGAACAGTTCGGATTCGATCAGCGACTCGGGAATGGCTGCGCAGTTGACCGAAATCATCGGTGCCTTGGCGCGCTTGGACAGGTTGTGCAGGGCGCGTGCGACCAGCTCTTTACCTGTACCGGATTCACCTTGAATCAATACATTGGAGTCGGTGGGCGCCACTTTGCGGATTTTGCTGTACATGTCGAGCATCGGCGGGCACGAGCCAATGATGCCAATTTCACCGTTGCTGTTGTCTGCGGTGTTTTTGTCGGCACTGCCGGCCTTGGTCGCCGGGCGTTCAGCAGCCACGCTCTGCAGGTGTTGACGGTCTCGCAGAATGCGCGCGACGGCTTGCAGCATTTCGTCGTGATCAAAGGGTTTGGCAATGTAGTCGACCGCGCCCATTTTCATCGAGTCTACGGCTGAACGCAGGCTCGCGTAGCTGGTCATGATCAGCACCGGCTTGCCTTGCCCCAGCTTGATCAGCTCGGTGCCTGGCGCTCCTGGCAGGCGCAAATCGCTGACAATCAAGTCGAACGAGGGAATGCTGAAACGCTCTTGCGCTTCCTGCACCGAGCCAGCTTCGCTGACCTGATACTGATTACGCTCCAACAGACGGCGCAACGCGGAGCGGATGATTGTTTCGTCTTCGACGATCAAAATATGCGGCATTGATTCGGTTCTCTCGACGGTCTCAGTTCACAGCGGACGTCGCTTCGACATGACGCGGTAGTGTCACCCGGATACGGGTTCCGCGTTGGCTTTGAATGTCAGCCGGGCTGTCGATGGTGATTTGTCCATAATGCTCTTCAACGATGGAATAGACCAGTGCAAGGCCCAGACCGGTGCCTTCGCCAGGGTCCTTGGTGGTGAAGAAAGGTTCGAACAATCGGTCCATGATGTTCTTTGGAATACCGGTGCCTTCGTCTTCCACGATCAGGTCGACCGTGTGTTCGCTGGCCTCGCTCTTGACGCGCACGGCACTGCCGGCAGGCGAAGCGTCGCGGGCGTTTGACAGTAAGTTGATCAGCACTTGAGCCAAGCGTTGCGGGTCGCCGTCGACCCAGTGGTCGGGATCGCACAGGTTGTAGAACTGAACTTCAAAATTGCGCCGGTTCAGGGCCAGCAGACCAATGGCATCTTGAGCGACTTCGGCCAGACAAACGGGCTCGTCATTGTGTTGGTGGCTGCCCGCGTGGGCGAAGCTCATCAACGACTGCACAATGCGCGATATGCGTTTGGTCTGTTCAAGAATCTGGCTGCTGATTTCGGTCAGCTCGCTGTCGTCTTCGCGCTCCTCGCGCAGGTTTTGCGCCAGGCAGGCGATACCGGTTACCGGGTTGCCGATTTCATGAGCCACACCCGCTGCCAATCGACCGATGCTGGCCAAACGCTCGGAGTGCACCAGTTTGTCTTCGAGCATTTGTGTTTCAGTCAAATCTTCGACCAGTAACACCAGGCCACTGTTGCCCGGTGCCAACGGTTCATCAATGGCTGCCTTGTGCAGGTTTAACCAGCGCGTCTGGCCGTCGAGGGCCAAGTGCTGTTTGTGCAAGTGTTCGTCGGGCAGGTCGATAAAGCCTTGCAGCAGTTCACGCCACGGGTTGCCCAAGGTGCTCAGGCGCGAGCCCACGACGCGTTGTGCAGCAATGCCGGTCAGCTCTTCCATGGCCTTGTTCCACATCAGGATCTCTTGATCCTTGGCCAGCGAGCACACGCCCATTGGCAGCTCTTGCAACGTTTGGCGGTGGTAGCGGCGCAGGGCATCGAGTTCGGCAGCCAGGCCGGTCAGGCGCGAGTGATAGTCCTCAAGCCGGCTTTCGATGAAGTGAATGTCTTCGGTAACGTAGTTATCGCCGCCTGATTTATAAGGCAGGAAGGTTTCGACCATGTCTTGGGCAACGCTTGGGCCCATCAGGCCTGACAGGTTGGCTTCGATCCGGTCACGCAGACGGCGCAAGGCATAAGGACGGCGCTCGTCGAACGGCAAGTACAGGTCGCGCAAGGCCTGCTCGACTTCTTTTTGCGCCGCCTTGGCGCCCAGAGGCTTGGCCAGTTGGGTGGCGAATTCTTGTGGTGAGGCCGCATGCAATTCGCGCCGCTGTGGGCGACGAACGTTATCCACAGCGCAGGCTTCGGCGGCACTGGCTTCTTCGGGGCTGGCGTTGGTGAACAAGGAGATCAGGGTAAACATCAGCACGTTGGCGGCGAGCGAGGCGATGGCTGCCATGTGCCAGCTGGTATCGTCCAGCACGTAGATCATGTCCAGCCACGGGATGTAGAAGCCCTGGAAGTCGCCGATCAGCGGAAACAGCATGCTGACCATCCACACCACAATCCCGGCCAGCAAACCGGCAATAAAGCCGCGTCGATTAGCGGTTGGCCAGTACAGGACCGAGAGCACGCCCGGCAAGAACTGCAACGTGGCGACAAAGGCCACGATGCCGAGGTTGGCCAGATCCTGTTCGGCGCCCAGCAGCAAGTAGAATCCGTAGCCAGCCATGATGATGGCCACAATCAGCGCGCGGCGGGTCCACTTCAGCCAGCGGTAGATATTGCCTTCTGCGGGCGGCTGGTAAAGCGGTAGCACCAGGTGGTTCAACGCCATGCCCGACAGCGCCAGCGTGGTGACGATAATCAACCCGCTGGAGGCCGATAGCCCGCCCACATAAGCCAGTAACGCCAGGGATTTGCTGTTGGCGGCGATGCCGATACCCAAGGTGAAATATTCGGGATTGGTGGTGGCGCCCAGTTTGAGCCCGGCCCACAGGATGAGCGGCACCGCGAGGCTCATCAACAGCAAGAACAGCGGCAAGCCCCAACTGGCGCTGACCAGCCCGCGAGGGTTGAGGTTCTCGGTAAAGGTCATGTGATACATGTGCGGCATCACAATGGCCGAGGCAAAAAACACCAGCAGCAAGGTGCGCCACGGCCCTTCTTGCAACGGTGTGTGCAGGGCCGCGAGAGCCGTCTGGTTTTGCAGCAACCACACTTCCAGTTGCTGCGGGCCATCAAATACGCCGTACAGCGCGTAGAGGCCCACTCCGCCAATGGCCGCCAGTTTGATCACCGATTCAAAGGCAATCGCAAACACCAGCCCTTCGTGTTTTTCACGGGTGGCGATGTGCCGTGACCCGAAGAAAATCGTGAACAGGGTGATCATCGCGCAGAAGCTCAGGGCCACGCGGTGCTGCACCGGCTCGCGGGTCAGGATGCTGATGGAGTCCGCCACGGCCTGAATTTGCAGGGCCAGCAGCGGTAACACGCCGATCAGCATGAAAATGGTGGTCAGTGCCCCCGCCCAAGAACTGCGAAATCGGAAAGCAAACAGGTCGGCCAGCGATGAGAGCTGGTAGGTGCGGGTGATTTTTAAAATGGGGTAGAGCAGCACGGGAGCCAACAGAAACGCCCCGGAAACCCCGAGGTAGCTGGACAAAAAGCCGTAGCCGTATTCATAAGCCAGGCCCACGGTGCCGTAGAAAGCCCAAGCGCTGGCATACACGCCCAGTGACAAGGTGTAGGTCAGCGGGTGACGAATGATGGCGCGCGGGATCATGCCGCGTTCACTGATCCACGCCACGCCAAACAGCACCAGCAAGTAGGCGGCGCTGACCAGCACCATCTGGGTCAGGCTAAAGCTCATCGGCATCTTTTTGGCTCTGAAGAATAAAGGTCACAACGATCAGAATCAGCCAAAGCAGATACGGCCTGTACCAGGCCCCCGTCGCGTCAATCCACCAATCCATGATGGCGGGGGAAAACAGGTAAATCCCGACAACCAGCAACAGGACCAAACGATAGATATACATCCTGCCCTCACTTTTGCTGGCCGCATGCCCTAAAAACGTGCGGCGATGGTAACGGATGGCTGGCAACCTGCAAGGGGTGTCAGCGTAATTGCGCTTCGGCCAGGGTGAGCGTGCGCGGTATGAGTTCGGCATTCCAGTGTGCGATGCCCCAATCGAGGATTTCACGCGGGCTGGCGCCATTCAGGTGTTCGTCGGGTGCCTGGCCCAGTGTGCGCAAGGCGCGAAGCAGCGAGGGAGTAGCCTGTTCGGGTGTCAGCGGCGGCGAACGGTACGATTTTCCGAGCTTGTGGCCGTCCGGCTGTACGATCAACGGTACGTGCAGATAGCGAGGTTGCGACAAGCCGAGTAGCTCTTGCAGGTAGAGCTGGCGCGGCGTGGAGTCAAGCAGGTCGGCGCCACGGACAATATCGGTCACGCCTTGCCAGGCATCGTCGAGCACCACGGCTAATTGATAGGCATACAGCCCGTCGCGGCGACGAATCACAAAGTCGCCCACGTCTCGGCCCAAATGCTGGCGAAATGCGCCTTGAACGCGGTCTTCAAACGCATATTCCAGCTCGGGGACACGCAAACGTATGGCGGCGTTTTCCATTGAGTGACCCGCATTGCGGCACAGCCCCGGATAAATCCCGTTATAGCCTTCGAGTTGTTTGCGAGAGCAGGTGCAGGCGTAGGCCAAGCCTTGGCTGAAGAGCCGGTCCAGTACATGCGCGTAGGCGTCGTGGCGCTCGCTTTGACGAATCAGTTCGCCGTCCCACTCAAAACCATAGCCTTGCAGCGCAACCAGAATCGCGGCCTGGGCGCCGGCCATTTCGCGCGGAGGATCGAGATCTTCCATACGCAACAGCCAGCGGCCACCGACGGAACGGGCATCAAGGTAAGAGGCGAGGGCGGCAACCAGCGAGCCAAAGTGCAGATGGCCACTGGGCGTTGGGGCGAAACGCCCGACGTATGAAGGATTTGGAGAGGCCGTCATGGCATAGATCCTGTAACCGCTGCCATAGGCTGCGATGGGTGCGCAGCAGCCCTGATATTTTGAAGGCCTTTCGGTCCTTATCGCAGCCTGCGGCAGCGGCTACAGAGCTGGGAGACCACATTCCAAAAACAAAAATGGGGCGTTCGCACGCCCCATTTGGTCAAGCCGACGATTACTTGCCGACTTGTTTTTCCTTGATTTCAGCCAAGGTTTTGCAGTCTACGCACATGTCCGCAGTGGGACGTGCTTCGAGCCGGCGGATACCGATTTCGACGCCGCAAGACTCGCACCAACCGTATTCTTCGTCTTCGATCAGTTGCAGGGTCTTGTCAATTTTCTTGATCAGCTTGCGCTCGCGATCGCGGGCACGCAGTTCCAGGCTGAATTCTTCTTCCTGGCTTGCGCGGTCAGCTGGATCCGGAAAGTTGGCCGCTTCGTCTTTCATGTGATCAACGGTGCGGTCGACTTCCTGCATCAAGTCCTGTTTCCACTTTTGCAGAATCTTGGTGAAGTGCTTGCGCATGGGCTCGCCCATGTACTCTTCACCCTTCTGTTCAACGTAGGGTTCGAAGCCGCTAAGTTGACTATTCTGTTGCTTTGCTTGTGTGGGCATGAAATGGACCGCCTCTCATTCTTCTAATCCATTGCGCAGGATTGCAACATCACCGACACCTGCCGGCCCTGCGGCTGCAAGCGGGCGAACTTACCAGATCAAATCGGGCCGCGCTACTCCCGGTTGTCTAGCCCATAGTCAGTTGCTGTGTACAGAGCCTGTGATGCTTGAGATTAGTGGCTAATTAATAATTTTAGTCGAGCTATGACTGACGCTTGCGCCGTTTGGTTCTAGTCACGGGCAGTCTAAGACTCTAATTCGCTCTCCCTTGTGACAGTGCTTGGGTAGAATCGGGCTTTTGCTTACCCAGGAAGGCAGGCTCATGGCTCAGTCTTACAGTGCGCGCAGTCGCGCGATCGAACCGTTCCACGTGATGGCGTTGTTGGCGCGCGCCAACGAACTGCAAGCGGCGGGGCACGATGTGATTCACCTGGAGATCGGTGAGCCGGACTTCACCACGGCTGAGCCGATTATTGCGGCTGGCCAGGCGGCGTTGGCTGCTGGCAAGACGCGTTACACCGCCGCGCGTGGCCTGCCCGAGTTGCGAGAAGCTATTTCTGGGTTTTATCAGCAACGTTACGGCCTGAATATTGACCCTTCACGCATTCTGATCACCCCCGGAGGCTCTGGTGCTTTGCTCTTAGCCAGTAGCCTACTGGTCGATCCCGGCAAACACTGGTTACTTGCAGATCCGGGCTATCCCTGTAACCGACACTTCCTGCGCTTGGTCGAAGGTGCCGCGCAACTGGTGCCGGTCGGTCCTGACGTTCGGTACCAACTGACCGCCGATTTGGTGGAACGATACTGGGATCAAGACAGCGTAGGGGCGTTGCTGGCTTCGCCTGCCAATCCGACGGGCACGATTTTAAGCCGCGATGAGCTGGCCTCGTTGTCGGCGGCCATCAAGGCGCGCAAGGGGCATTTGGTGGTGGACGAGATCTATCACGGCCTGACGTATGGCTGCGAGGCGGCCAGCGTGCTGGAGGTTGATGACAGTGCGTTTGTGCTCAACAGTTTCTCCAAATATTTCGGTATGACTGGCTGGCGCCTGGGCTGGCTGGTGGCACCGCCTGAGGCAGTGGCCGATCTGGAAAAGCTCGCGCAGAACCTCTACATCAGCGCCCCGAGCATGGCGCAGTACGCCGCGCTGGCCTGTTTTGAGCCGCAAACACTGGCCATTCTGGAAGAGCGCCGTGCCGAGTTTGGGCGTCGTCGCGATTTTCTGTTGCCAGCCTTGCGTGAGCTTGGGTTCGGGATTGCGGTTGAGCCCGAAGGTGCGTTTTATCTGTACGCCGATATCAGCGCGTTTAGTGATGATGCATTCGCATTTTGCCGGCACTTCCTTGAAACGGAGCACGTAGCGTTCACGCCGGGGCTGGATTTTGGTCGTTTTCAGGCCGGGCACCATGTGCGCTTTGCCTACACTCAAAGCCTGCCGCGCTTGCAGGAAGCCGTTGAGCGGATCGCTCGTGGCCTGCGGAGCTGGAAAAACTGATGCAGTTCTCACCCGCGTTAGAAGAGGGCCGTCTGCTCAAGCGCTACAAGCGTTTTTTGGCGGACATTGAAACAGCCACGGGCGAGTTGCTGACCATCCACTGTCCGAATACGGGCTCGATGCTCAATTGCATGGTGGAGGGCGGGCAGGTCTGGTTCAGTCGCTCCAATGACCCCAAGCGCAAGTTGCCGGGCACGTGGGAAATCAGCGAAACCCCGCAAGGGCGGCTGGCGTGCGTGAACACCGGACGCGCCAACCGTTTGATCGAGGAAGCGCTGTTGGCAGGCGTCATCACGGAGTTGAACGGCTTTTCTGCGCTCAAGCGTGAAGTGGCCTACGGACAGGAAAACAGCCGGATTGATTTTCGCCTGGAGTACCCGGACGGTTTTGCCTTTGTCGAGGTTAAAAGCGTCACGCTGGGGTTTGACGACACGCGGGTCGCAGCTTTTCCGGATGCGGTCACTCTGCGTGGTGCCAAGCACTTGCGTGAGCTGGCCAGTCTGGCCCGCGAAGGTGTGCGGGCCGTGCAGTTGTACTGCGTCAATCTCACGGGCATCGACGCCGTGCGCCCGGCACAAGAAATCGATCCCGGTTACGCCGCAGCCTTGCGCGAGGCAGTCGCTGCCGGGGTTCAGGTGCTGGCGTATGGTGTAAGTCTTACTGCTGATGCAGTGGTGGTTGATCGCCGGTTAGACGTCATCCTCTGATTCTTCTGGTGTCATCCAGATCCCTTGATTGTCTTCGCGGCACTCAAGGGCTGTCAGAAATTTCCCGGCACAAGGGCCGGCAACGCATTCCCCGCTTTCAATCAGAAACAGCGCGGCGTGGGTCGCGCATTGAATCAGGCTGGCGCTGGGGTCGAGGAACTGATCGGGTTGCCACTCCAGCGGCACACCGCGATGCGGGCAGCGGTTTTTGTAGACATAGACCTTTGCGTCTCGGCGAACCGCGAACACGCGTATGCCGTCATGTTCGAACCCCAGGCTGGCGCCTTCGGTCAGCGCTTCTGAGAGGCATAAAAACTTCATTGCAATCCTTAACCTACCCTGATTTTTGGGTAGATAGCGCGTATGGGTACGGGTTAAGAGGTTGACGTGCAAATGCAAACAATTATCAAATGGCCGCTTGCTCTGCGATGTGCTGTTTTGACTGCGCGGTAAACCGTTGTCCCGTGAGCCCTCTTATCAAGGAACGCCCTGTATGCGCTTGAGTACCCGCCTGATAATGCTTTGTGCAGGCCTTATGATCAGTCATGCCAGCTTGGCTGGCGAGTTGCCACAACGTTGGGTCAGCGCTGGGGGCGCGCTTTCGGAGTGGGTCAGCGCATTAGGCGCAGAGTCTAAATTGGTTGGGGTCGATACCACCAGCCAACATCCTGAATCACTTAAATCCCTGCCCAGCATTGGCTATCAGCGTCAGCTCTCGGCGGAAGGGATTTTAAGCTTGAAGCCGGATGTATTGATCGGCACCGAAGAAGTGGGCCCGCCACCTGTTCTGGCGCAGATTCGCGGTGCGGGTGTCCCGGTCGAAATGTTCTCGGCAGAGGCCGACCTGGCAACCCTGCAGGGCACGCTCGCGCATCTGGGGCGTCTGCTGGGCGATGAGGCGCAGGCGGCGCAGGTGTTCAAGGTTTACCAACAACAGCTGGACGAGCACCAGCAGCAGGTCAAACAGGCGCAGGCGAATCACGCGTCACCCGGTGTGTTGCTATTGCTCGGGCATGCGGGAGGCAAGCCGTTGATCGCGGGCAAAGACACCGCAGCGGATTGGTTGCTGACTCAGGCGGGCGGGCACAATCTGGCGACTCACACCGGCTACAAACCTTTTTCCACCGAAGCGTTGGCAGGTTTGAACCCTGAAGTGCTGGTGTTTGCAGACCGCAGCCTGACAGGGAATGCGGCACGTCAAGCGCTGATGAAGGAGACCCCGATTCTGGCCTCGACCCGCGCCGCCAAAAACGCACGTATTTATGAGTTGGACCCAACGCTTCTGGTGGGTGGCCTGGGCCCTCGTTTGCCGGCCAGTTTGAAGCAATTGACTGCTGAATTTTACCCAGCGGCTTCGGCCAACCCATGAGGACGCTGGTAAAACCGCGCCCTTTATTTATTGGGCTGAGTGCACTGTGTCTGCTGGCAATCTGGTTATCGCTGGCGCTGGGGCCGGTGAGCCTGCCGTTATTTGACACGTTGCGGGCTGCACTGCGTTTGATCGGCGTGCCGATTCAGGGGCAAGGGTTGGAGCAGGCCGAGTTGATTCTGGGGCAGATTCGTTTGCCCCGGACACTCCTCGGGCTGGCAGTCGGCGGTGTGCTGGCGCTGTCAGGCGTGGCGATGCAAGGGCTGTTTCGTAACCCTCTGGCCGACCCGGGCTTGGTGGGTGTGTCCAGTGGCGCCGCGTTAGGGGCGGCGATTGCGATTGTGGGCGGTGCGGCATTTGGCGGGCTGCCAGACGTCATGGGGCCGTATCTGCTGTCGATCTGTGCGTTTCTCGGTGGGTTGGGTGTGACCGCGCTGGTGTACCGGCTTGGGCGACGTAACGGCCAGACCAATGTTGCGGTGATGTTGCTGGCGGGTATCGCGTTGACGGCCTTGGCCAGCTCGGCCGTCGGGTTGTTTACTTACCTGGCCGATGACGCCACGTTGCGCACACTGACGTTCTGGAATCTGGGCAGCCTGAACGGCGCCAGTTATTCCCGTCTGTGGCCTCTGCTGATTGTCACTGTGGGCGTTGCCTTGTGGCTGCCACGCCGCGCCAGTGCGCTGAATGCGTTGTTACTGGGTGAGTCTGAAGCCAATCATCTGGGCGTCAATGTCGAAGGTCTGAAGCGTGAGTTAGTGTTTTGCACCGCGTTGGGCGTCGGTGCGGCGGTGGCAGCGGCCGGCATGATTGGTTTTGTCGGGTTGGTTGTGCCGCATTTGGTGCGATTGCTGGCGGGCCCTGATCATCGGGTGTTGTTGCCAGCGTCTGTATTGGCTGGCGCGGCTTTGCTGCTGTTTGCCGATCTGATTGCGCGTCTGGCCTTGGCGCCGGCAGAGCTGCCGATTGGTATTGTGACTGCGTTTTTGGGCGCGCCGTTTTTCCTTTACTTGCTGTTGCGAGGCCGCCACTGATGCTACGCACAGAAAATTTGCAGATTCGCCGCGGTTCAAAAGTGGTACTGGCCGATGTCAGCCTCGATGTTCGTCCGGGCGAAGTATTGGGCGTGCTGGGCCCCAACGGTGCGGGTAAAAGCACGCTATTGGCGGCGTTGTGCGGGGAGTTGGCACCGACCGAAGGGCAGGTCTGGCTGGATGATCAGGCGTTGAGTCAATGGAAGGGCGGCGAGCGGGCGCAACGACTTGCTGTGTTGCCGCAAACCTCGACTTTGGACTTCGCGTTTCGTGTTGAAGAAGTGGTTGGCATGGGCCGCTTGCCGCATCAGACCGGGAGCGTGCGTGACGCCGAGATTATCTGCGCGGCCTTGCAGGCGGCCGATGTCGAACATCTAACAGGTCGCAGCTACCTGGCCTTGTCGGGTGGAGAGCGACAGCGGGTTCATTTGGCGCGGGTGCTGGCGCAATTATGGCCGGGGCAAAATGGGCAAATTCTTTTGCTCGATGAGCCAACCTCGATGCTTGACCCTTTGCATCAGCACACAACGTTGAAAGCCATTCGTGCATTCGCGGATCGCGGTGCAGCGGTCTTGATCATCCTGCATGACTTGAACCTGGCGGCGCGTTATTGCGATCGCGTGCTGCTGCTCGAAGACGGCTGCCCACGCGCGCTGGATTGCCCGCAACAGGTGTTGCAGCCGCACTTGCTGAAAGCGGTGTTTGGTCTGGATGTGTTGGTTCAGCCGCACCCGGAGTTAGGGCATCCGGTGATTATTGCGCGCTGATTGGGCGTGCCAGTCAGTTAAGCGAATGCTGTTTTAAATGCAGCGAGAACCCTGTGGGAGTCTGGCTTGCCAGCGAAGCAGGCGATGCGGTTTTCCTGTTAAGCCGCGTCGATAGCAGCGCGGGCAAGCCCACTCCCACAGGAGGTATGCGTTAACTGACTGGCTTTACGCTTTACAGATAGCTTTTTATGGGCAAAAAAAGACCCGGCAAGAGCCGGGTCAAATAACCGTGATTAGCCTGATGAGGAGATTTTCTGAGAGTCCGAACCAAGGGCCTTCCAGAAGATCGACTGGTCTCGCGACCAGATGGCGTAATAATAACAATTCTCATTTTCAAGTCAACACCTGTTTTTGAGCTTTTTCTGCGGCCCCGATAAACGGTGCCGGCTAGCTTTTTTTCAGCGTCGACAAACTCTCCACCTGCTTGTTCAGAAACGCTTTTCGCTCCGTCGGAATGTCGTTCCAGTGAACGTCCAGCAGGGCTCCTTCAATGGCATACAGCAGCACTTTCGATGCTCGAAAGCCTCGAGCCTTGACGGCTCGGTAGGCATCAACCGCGCCAAGGCGCCTTAAGTCCGAGGCACTGTGAATGCCGACCGCGTGCAGCCATTGTGCTGAGGTTTTTCCAAGGTTTTTCAGATGCTGGAGTTCATCGTGCATCAGCCCTCCTTGCGACGGCGTGAGCTCAGCGTGTACGAGATAAAACGAATTTCTCTGAGTGTAGCGGCTGATAGGAAAATCGCCGTGCGTTAGTCGGTTTTGGAACAAGCAGGGGGTAGGTAGGAAGAAGTTTGCGCTAGGCCAATCTGAGTAAATCGTTGAGATGCCGAGGCTAGAGCATCTGCCACGCGCATAGAGTCCCAGCCCAACGCCGCGCGTGTGTTGGAACGGGTGTCGTATTTGCTTTATTTGGGGCGGTAGCGCAAACGCGTGCCGAAATTGACTGACATCAGAATTTCATCAGCCGTCAGCTCGACCGGGAAATACGCGCCTGAAATTTGCGCATGGGCGAGGCTGGCACCTTCGAGACACGTATGACGCAAGTCCACGCCGCGCAGATCTGCCGAGCGAAAGTAGCCATCGGTAAAGTCCACCTCATCGGCATTTAACGTTCGCAAGTCCAGCCCGCGAAAGTCTCCGCCGCGCATATCGATGCGTCCGGGTGGGCGCTGTTGGTTAAACCCGTTGATATCGTCTTTATGCAGTAACGAGTAGAGCGCCGATTCAAGCAAGGCTGGGCGGCTCATGGGGCGTCTCCTGATGGATGTGCGCGCTAGTATTATAGTGCCACTATTGGTGCGCCGCGAAACCCTTGCAGTTTCGCGGCGCGTACCCGCACTTATAGACCAGGTAGGCGTTGGCGGATATCGCTAATCAGCGTATCGAGGCTTTTGCTGTTGTTGGTTTCAACGCGCTTGCTGCGCAGGATTTCATCCGCGCCTAGCGCTTCGCGGCTAGCTTGTTGTGCTTTCACGACTTCAATGGTTGCGTCCGATGGGTCGTTGCCAATGCTTTTGCGATGAGCCAGCCAGCCTTCGATCACGGCGTCTGGCGCGGTGCAATCGAGGATCAGACACGGTACGCCAGTGGCCTCTGCCACTTTGGCTGCGGCATCGCGTTGCTCGCGATTGAGATAGGTCGCGTCAATGACCACGGGGAAACCTGCACGCAGAACGATGCCAGCCAGTTCATGCAGTTTGTTGTAGGTAGCAGCGCTGGCGTCGGCGCTGTAAATGCCTTGGCCGACGGCGTTGTCCGTGTTTTGTTCGCCGAACAATTGTTTGCGGACAACGTCGGAGCGCAAACGAATGGCCCCCAGAGATTCAACCAGACGCATGGCAACGGAGCTTTTACCGACAGCCGAAACGCCATGGGTAATGGTCAGGAAGCGTGAAGGAATCGTGCTGTAGCTTTCCGCCAGGTTGGCGTAGTTGCGGTATTGGCGCAGTGTGGCGGCGCGCTGAACGGCGCTGGCCTCGGCTGGCATGCTGAACAGGCTGACTTTGGCGCGAACCAGAGCGCGGTAGGCTTTATAGAAGTTCAGCAGCTCAAGGCCTTGGTAGTCGCCAGTCAGTTCCAGGTACTGGCTGACAAAACGTCGTGCCAGGGATTTAAGGCCACGGTCTTCAAGGTCCATGGCCAGGAACGCTGCGTCGGCGTACACGTCCGTAAAGCGGAAAGGCTCGTTGAATTCGATACAGTCGAAAATCACCACCTTGCCGTCGAGCATGGTTGCGTTGCCCAAGTGAATATCACCGTGGCATTCGCGGATAAAGCCTGCTGCCTTGCGCTGCTCCAGAAGCGGTTTGAGGCGGGTGAAGCTGGCTTCAGCCCAGGCCTGGAGTGCGTCGAGTTGCTGCAAGTCGGCCTTGTCCGAAAGGAAAGGGCGAATCTGGTCGAAGTTCTGACGCACCGGCTCCATGACGGCTTCGGGCGTGCCTTGATGGTGATCCAGCGCAACATGCGGGGCATGCGCATGGAAATGGGCGATTTGCTGGGCCATCTCGTCGATGTGCGCGGCAGTCAGTTCGCCATTGGCTTGCAGTGTGCTCAGCAGTTGGCTTTGTGGGAATTGGCGCATTTTCAGCGCGTATTCGATGACTGGGCCATCACCGCCCAGTTGGGGCGCTTCAACGGTGCCGGTGATTGGCAATACGTCGAGGTACAGACCTTCGGTCAGGCGTTGGTTGAGGCGCAGTTCTTCGTTGCAAAAGAATTCGCGGTCGTTGAGTTTGGTGAAGTCAAGAAAGCCGAAGTTAACCGGTTTTTTGAGTTTGTAGGCATAGGGCCCGGTGAGGATGACCCAGGAAATGTGGGTCTCGATAACCTGAAACCCGTTTGCTTCGTGCGGGTATAACTTCGAGTTTTGTAACGCGGCAATCAGGTTCTGGCTCACAGGCGGTCCTTCTAAGGCGGGAAAATTCGATGCGCCATTATGGCTGTTGACAGCGGTCGTGCAAACCGCCGGACGCGCATGATGAACATGAGCAAAGTGCGTATAATCTCGCGCCATGACTCGAACTCGATCCCCCCGCACTCGCTCCAAACGTCCTTCTGGCGGCCTTCGGCCCTGGCTGGGCTGGGCCCTGAAGCTCAGCCTCGTCGGCCTGGTTGTGCTGGCAGGTTTTGCTGTTTACCTCGATGCCATCGTTCAGGAGAAGTTCTCCGGTAAGCGCTGGAGCATCCCTGCCAAGGTTTATGCGCGACCGCTGGAGCTGTTCGTCGGCCAAAAGCTGAGTAAGAACGACTTCCTGACGGAGCTCGATGCGCTGGGCTATCGCCGCGAAAGTGTGGTCAATGGCCCCGGCGCGGCTTCGGTAAATGGCAACACGGTTGACCTCAACACGCGAGGCTTCCAGTTTTATGAAGGCGCTGAGCAGGCGCAGCCAGTGCGTGTGCGCTTTTCTGGCGACTATGTATCAGAACTTTCCGCGACCAACGGCGCCAAGTTGCCCGTTGTACGGCTTGAGCCGCTGTTGATTGGCGGTATTTATCCGAAGAACCTTGAAGACCGCATTCTGATCAATATCGATCAAGCACCGCCGTACCTGCTCGATACGCTGGTAGCGGTAGAAGACCGCGATTTTTATCATCACTTTGGTGTGTCGCCCAAGTCGATCATTCGGGCCATGTGGGTCAACACATCGTCCGGGCAAATGCGCCAGGGCGGCAGTA
Organism: Pseudomonas sp. CCC3.1; assembly: GCF_034347405.1. NCBI lineage: Bacteria > Pseudomonadati > Pseudomonadota > Gammaproteobacteria > Pseudomonadales > Pseudomonadaceae > Pseudomonas > Pseudomonas sp. CCC3.1. The sequence continues at coordinate 4,292,848 of NZ_CP133778.1, read as the reverse complement.
CGTTGACGCAACAGTTGGTTAAGAACTTCTACCTGACCAACGAGCGCAGCCTGACCCGCAAACTGACCGAAGCGATGATGGCGTTGCTGTTGGAGATGCACTACGACAAGCGCGAGATCCTTGAGGCTTACCTCAATGAGGTGTTTGTCGGCCAGGACGGCCAGCGTGCCGTGCACGGTTTTGGCTTGGCCAGTCAGTTCTTCTTCAGTCAGCCGTTGTCTGAACTCAAGCTGCACCAAGTGGCGTTGCTGGTGGGAATGGTCAAGGGGCCTTCTGCTTACAACCCGCGTCGTTACCCTGAACGGGCGCTAGAGCGCCGTAACCTGGTGCTCGATTTGCTGGAACAGCAGGGTGTTGCGACTGCCGAGCAGGTTGCCGCTGCCAAGAAGATGCCGCTGGGTGTGACTAAGCGAGGCAGTCTGGCGGACAGCTCGTTCCCGGGCTTCCTGGACCTTGTCAAACGTCAACTGCGTGAGGATTATCGCGACGAAGACTTGACCGAAGAAGGGCTGCGGATCTTCACCAGTTTCGATCCGATTCTGCAGATGAAATCTGAGGCGGCGGTTGGCGATACGTTTAAGCGTCTGGCCGGGCGCAAAGGCTCGGATGAAGTCGAAGCGGCGATGGTGGTGACCAACCCTGAAACCGGTGAAGTTCAAGCGTTGATCGGCAGCCGCTTGCCAGGCTACGCGGGTTTCAACCGGGCACTGGATGCGGTTCGCCCAATTGGTTCGTTGATCAAGCCGGCGGTCTATCTGACGGCGCTTGAGCGGCCGAGCCAGTTCACGCTGACGAGTTGGTTGTCGGATGAACCGATATCGATCAAAGGAGCCGATGGCCAGGTCTGGACGCCTCAGAACTATGACCGGCGCTCGCACGGCACGATTTTCCTGTATCAGTCGATGATGAACTCCTACAACCTCGGTACCGTTCGGTTGGGGCAGCAAGTCGGTGTGCCTAATGTGCTCAAGACGCTTGCGCGGCTTGGTGTTGAACGCGAGTTTCCAGCGTTCCCATCGATGCTGCTGGGCGCCGGGGCTCTGAGCCCGATGGAAGTGGCGACGATGTATCAGACATTGGCCAACGGTGGCTTTAATACGCCAATGCGCGGCATTCGCAGTGTGTTGACGGCTGAAGGTCAGCCGCTGAAACGTTATCCGTTTCAGATCCAGCAGCGCTTCGACCCGGCTTCTATTTACCTGATTCAGACCGCGATGCAGCACGTGATGCGCGAAGGTACGGGGCGTTCGGTCTATAACGTGTTGCCGAAAAATCTCACGTTAGCGGGTAAAACCGGTACCAGTAACGATTCGCGTGACAGCTGGTTCGCAGGTTTCAGTCAGGACTTGCTGGCGGTGGTGTGGCTGGGCCGTGATGACAACGGCAAAACGCCCTTTACTGGCGCGAGCGGTGCTTTGCAGGTGTGGACCAGCTTTATGAGCAAGGCTGATCCATTGCCGCTTGATATGCCGCAGCCGGACAACATTGTTCAGGCCTGGATTGACCCGCATACCGGGCAAGGCTCTGCCGCCGACTGCCCGGGTGCGGTGCAGATGCCGTATATTCGCGGCAGTGAGCCGCCTGCGGGGGCCGGTTGCAGCGCGCAGGCGCCAGCGACAGGCGAAGCCGTGATGGATTGGGTCAAGGGCTGGTTGAATTAAGCAAAGAGGGTTTGACGTGAATAAGTGGTGGATTCCGGCTGTTTCAGCCCTGGCTTTGCTCAATGGTTGCGCCAGCGTGCCACAGGGGTCGATCCCTGTGGTCGATTCCGGTGTTCCGGTGTCGAACAGCGAACGCGTTTCGTCGCAGCGCACGACAAATAGTTATCCACAGGCTGCTGCGCCGCGTGCCACGCAGGCTCAGGCGATTCCTCAGGATTCGGGTGTGGTGGTGATGATTCCGGGTGGCGGCGCGGCCGTTTCGACGCCGATCAGCAGTGAGCCGTTCACGCCAGGGCCGATTACCCCAGGCCCGGCAGCGGTTGCGCCGATCAGTACTGGCAGCTACACGCCGTCAACGACGTACAGTGCGCCGGCACCTATTACGCCGAGCGGCATTCCGTCCAGCAGCAGCAGTGGCCTGGCCGCTGATGAGCAGTTAGATGGGCCGGTGTTGGCGTTGTTGACTACGGCTCAGCAGCAACAGGCGAGTGGCGACTTGAACGGTGCTTCGTCGAGCCTTGAGCGGGCGCAGCGCGTGGCGCCTCGTGAACCTCAAGTGCTTTACCGCCTGGCGCAAGTGCGTATGGCCCAAGGCGATGCAGCCCAGGCTGAGCAGTTTGCTCGTCGTGGTTTGACCTTTGCCAGTGGCCGTCCGGATTTGCAGGCGAGCTTGTGGGGGTTGATCGCCCAGGCACGTGACAAACAAGGGGATGCGGCGGGCGCTGCACTGGCACGTCAAAAAGCCAAGGTCAGTCTCTGATGGATTTCCGATTTGGGGCGATTGCCGAACAATTATTGCTGATTGAACGTGAGTTGCGCGTGCAGGGCTGGTGGGACGAGGTGTCTCCCAGTGCTGAAGCGCTGAGCAGTGTTGAGCCATTTTCTGTCGACACGCTGGACTTCCATCAGTGGTTGCAATGGATCTTTCTGACAAGGATGAAGCAGATCCTTGAGCAGGATCTTCCTCTGCCCAATGCGTCGGGGATTCTTGAGATGGCCGAGATGGTATATGCCGATCGGCCACTAGAGAGCCTTGGGTTGCGGACTGCGCTGAAAAAGTTCGACCAATTGATCGTCGACGCTCGTTAATTGCCTGGCTGCCGGTTTTTTCGGCAGTCTTGCGCATATTTCTACCGCTTTGCGCCATTTATGCGAGTTTTATCCCTCCTCAAGTAGGTTTCTTCTATGTTCTCATGCGCTTAGTTGGAAAAAAGCGCAATTATTGCTTGACTTGGAGAGGCTGAAACAGAAGAATCCAAAGTCCGCTGTACAGGGACTGCCAGAAGCAGACCCTCTCAGCAGATCATGAGGCGCATACCCGCGCCGACCTGTTACACCCGCAACGCGTTACCTCGCGCTGGGTGGGAAAACCCCGCAACATTTGGGGAGCTCCCAATACTTGCTCAGTCAGTGCTGACGTAGTCGGCGACCACCGTCGCTCATGCTCTGCTGAGAAGTAAACCTATTAAGACCCGTTCGTATTTTTGTGAACGGTATTCTGGCGTTTTAGAGGTGAACAACGTGGAGCTTTTATCTGGCGGTGAGATGCTCGTCCGCTTTTTGCGTGACGAAGGTGTCAAATATATCTACGGGTACCCTGGTGGTGCTCTCCTGCATGTCTACGATGCACTGTTCAAAGAACCGGACGTTACCCACATCCTGGTTCGTCACGAACAAGCTGCGACCCATATGGCTGACGGCTACGCCCGTGCTACCGGTAAAGCCGGTGTGGTACTGGTCACTTCCGGGCCGGGTGCTACCAACGCCATCACCGGTATTGCGACTGCCTACATGGACTCCATTCCGATGGTGATCATTTCTGGTCAGGTGCCTAGCACTATGGTCGGGACTGATGCTTTCCAGGAAACCGACATGATCGGTATTTCGCGGCCTATCGTGAAGCACAGCTTCATGATCAAGCATGCGTCGGAAATCCCGGAAGTCATGAAAAAGGCGTTCTACCTCGCGCAATCCGGCCGTCCTGGTCCGGTGGTGGTCGACATTCCGAAAGACATGACCAATCCGGCTGAAAAGTTCGAATATGTTTTCCCGAAAAAAGCCAAGCTGCGCTCTTACAGCCCGGCTGTTCGTGGTCACTCGGGACAAATCCGCAAAGCGGTAGAAATGCTGCTGGCGGCCAAACGTCCGGTTCTGTACGCAGGTGGTGGCGTTATCTTGGGTGGCGGTGCTGCGCCGTTAACCGAGCTGGCGAAAATGCTCAACGTTCCCGTTACCAATACACTGATGGGCTTGGGTGCGTACCCGGGCACAGACCGTCAGTTCATTGGGATGCTCGGCATGCACGGCAGCTTTACCGCCAACATGACCATGCACAACGCTGACGTCATCCTGGCGGTGGGCGCGCGTTTTGATGACCGAGTCATCAACGGTGCTTCCAAGTTCTGCCCGAACGCCAAGATCATTCATGTCGACATCGACCCGGCATCCATCTCCAAGACCATTAAGGCAGACGTGCCGATTGTCGGTCCGGTCGATAGCGTGATGACCGAAATGGTTGCGATCCTCAAGGACATTGGCGAGAAGCCAAACCCTGAAGCGGTTGCTAACTGGTGGAAGCAGATCGATGAGTGGCGCGGTGACCGCGGCCTGTTCCCTTACGACAAGGGCGACGGCAGCAAGATCAAGCCACAAGCTGTGATCGAGATGCTTTGCGAAGTCACCAAGGGCGATGCTTTTGTGACGTCCGATGTGGGCCAGCACCAGATGTTTGCTGCTCAGTATTACCGTTTCAACAAGCCTAATCGCTGGATCAACTCGGGCGGTCTGGGCACGATGGGCTTCGGTTTTCCGGCTGCGATGGGTGTAAAACTGAGCTTCCCTGATGCTGACGTCGCTTGTGTGACGGGCGAGGGCAGCATTCAGATGAACATTCAAGAGTTGTCGACGTGCCTGCAGTATGGCTTGCCGGTAAAAATCATCAGCCTGAACAACGGTGTTCTCGGCATGGTGCGCCAGTGGCAGGACATGAACTACGGCAGCCGTCACTCGCACTCTTATATGGAGTCGCTGCCTGACTTCGTCAAGCTGGCCGAGGCTTATGGGCATGTGGGTATTCGGGTCACCGATCTCAAAGACCTGAAGCCTAAGATGGAAGAAGCCTTCGCCATGAAAGATCGCCTGGTGTTCCTGGATATTCAGGTTGATACCAGTGAGCACGTTTATCCGATGCAGATCAAAGATGGCTCCATGCGCGACATGTGGCTGAGCAAGACGGAGCGTACTTAATCATGCGGCACATTATTTCTTTGCTTCTTGAAAACGAACCCGGTGCTCTGTCTCGCGTTGTCGGGCTGTTCTCGCAACGTAACTACAACATCGAAAGCCTGACGGTAGCGCCCACTGAAGACCCGACTCTGTCGCGTCTGACGTTGACGACCGTGGGGCATGATGAGGTGATTGAGCAGATCACCAAAAACCTGAACAAGCTGATCGAAGTGGTCAAGCTGGTGGATTTGTCGGAGAGTGCTCACATCGAGCGCGAGCTGATGCTGGTTAAGGTCAAGGCTACGGGTGCTCAGCGCGCAGAGATCAAGCGCACTACGGATATTTTTCGTGGGCAGATCGTTGATGTCAGCGCCAGCGTGTATACCGTGCAGTTGACGGGCACCAGCGACAAGCTCGACAGTTTCATCCAGTCGATTGGTACCGCTTCGATCCTGGAAACAGTTCGTAGTGGCGTGACGGGTATTGCCCGTGGCGACAAAGTACTCAGCATCTAAAACCTAACAAGTGCTAATGGCCTGAATGGCCTGGATACATAAAGGAAAATCATGAAAGTTTATTACGACAAAGACTGCGACCTTTCGATCATCCAGGGCAAAAAAGTAGCCATCATCGGTTACGGCTCCCAGGGTCACGCTCAGGCGTGCAACCTGAAAGATTCCGGCGTGGACGTTACTGTCGGTCTGCGTAAAGGTTCGGCTACTGTCGCCAAAGCTGAAGCTCATGGTCTGAAAGTTACTGACGTAGCCAGCGCTGTTGCCGCTGCTGACCTGGTTATGATTCTGACCCCGGACGAGTTCCAATCGGCCCTGTACAAGAACGAAGTCGAGCCGAACATCAAGAAGGGCGCAACTCTGGCCTTCTCCCACGGCTTCGCGATTCACTACAACCAGGTTGTTCCGCGTGCTGACCTCGACGTCATCATGATCGCGCCAAAAGCGCCGGGTCACACTGTACGTTCCGAATTCGTAAAAGGCGGCGGCATCCCTGATCTGATCGCGATCTATCAGGACGCTTCGGGCAACGCTAAAAACGTAGCCCTGTCGTATGCAGCTGGCGTGGGTGGCGGTCGTACCGGCATCATCGAAACCACGTTCAAAGACGAAACCGAAACTGACCTGTTCGGCGAACAAGCCGTTCTGTGCGGCGGTACTGTTGAGCTGGTTAAAGCCGGTTTCGAAACCCTGGTTGAAGCGGGCTACGCGCCAGAAATGGCTTACTTCGAGTGCTTGCACGAGTTGAAGTTGATCGTTGACCTCATGTACGAAGGCGGTATCGCCAACATGAACTACTCGATCTCCAACAACGCTGAATACGGCGAGTACGTAACCGGCCCAGAAGTGATCAACGCAGAATCCCGTCAAGCAATGCGCAACGCTCTGAAGCGCATTCAAGATGGTGAATACGCGAAGATGTTCATCAGCGAAGGTGCTACCGGCTACCCATCGATGACCGCCAAGCGTCGTAACAACGCTGCTCACGGCATCGAAGTCATCGGTGAGCAACTGCGCTCGATGATGCCTTGGATCGGCGCGAACAAGATCGTCGACAAAGCCAAAAACTAAGTCAGTACGATGCAGAGAAAACGCGGCCTAGGCCGCGTTTTTTCGTTTAAGCGGCGGCTTCTGGTATAAAGCAGGATCGTTTGCGGGTGAGTGTTGGTCTGCAAGCCTCTATTGAAACTTTCCATATCGTTGCAAGGTAATGTCCATGAGCGAACGTCCCGAAGAGCCAAAACAGGCTCCTGACGCCGATAGCCTGCTACCTATCGATGAGCATGTCGAAGAAGGGCATGACGCTGAAGGTCGCAAAGTCCGGCATCGTGGTATCTATCTGCTGCCGAACCTTTTCACGACTGCGAACCTGTTCGCCGGTTTTTATTCGATCATCAGCTCCATGAGTGCTCAAAGCGCCATGAGTGCGGGTGATGCGGCGGGTGCAAGCAAGTATTTTGCGTTTGCGGCCATTGCGATTTTTGTGGCCATGGTGCTGGACGGCCTCGATGGTCGTGTTGCTCGTATGACCCATACCGAAAGCGCTTTTGGCGCTGAATACGATTCCTTGTCGGACATGGTCGCCTTTGGTGTGGCGCCCGCGTTGCTGGCGTTTGGTTGGGCATTGGGGGACATGGGTAAGGTTGGCTGGATGGTTGCCTTCATTTATGTCGCAGGCGCTGCTTTGCGTTTAGCTCGTTTCAATACGCAGGTCGGAACTGCCGACAAGCGTTACTTTATCGGTTTGGCCAGCCCGGCTGCCGCCGGTGTTGTCGCGGGTATTGTCTGGGCGTTCAGTGATTACGGAATCCAGGGCTCGAAAATGTCGTTTTTGGTGGCCTTGCTGGTGGCTGCGGCGGGCATGCTGATGGTCAGCAACATCAAGTACAACAGCTTTAAAGAGCTGGACTTGAAGGGGCGCGTGCCATTTGTGGCGATCCTGGCGGTGGTGCTGGTGTTCGCAGTGGTTTTCAGTGATCCGCCGCGCATTCTGCTGCTGGCCTTCCTGGCGTATGCCGCATCGGGGCCGATTCAGTATTTATTGCACCTGCGGCGTAACAAAGCCGGCCAGTGATGTAATTTCTCCCATACTCCGTAGTCTATTGGGGCATCAGTCCTCCAATACTGCGGAGTTGCCATGCTCATCAAGCTGCCAAAAGCGTCCGACTGCAAAGAGTCGGACGTCACCCCTGAATCCTTCTATTTATCCCGTCGTGCATTGCTGGGTAGCTCGCTTGCAGGATTAGCGGTAGGCGCTCTTCCGCGCTGGGCGAATGCTGATGAGGCTTCGCGCTATGCAGAGGTTGAGCCGGGCAAGGCGCCAGGCTGGTTTGCTGAAAAGCTGCCGCAAACCAAATGGCAAGCGATCACGGTCAAGGGTGAGGCGATCACGCCCTTCAAGGATGCTACGCACTACAACAACTTTTATGAGTTTGGCACTGACAAAGGTGACCCTGCGCAAAACGCGGGCGCTTTGAAGACCGAGCCGTGGACAGTGGTTGTGGACGGGGAGGTGGGTAAGCCCGGGCGCTACGCGCTTGAGGATTTCATGAAGCCTTATCAGTTGGAGGAGCGAATCTACCGTTTGCGCTGTGTTGAAGCCTGGTCGATGGTGATCCCCTGGATGGGTTTTCCATTGTCTGAATTGCTCAAGCAGGTTGAGCCGACTTCGAAAGCTAAATACATACGTTTTGAAACCTTACAGGACCCAAAGGTGATGCCGGGCCAGCGTTCGGGGTTTGCTTTGATTGACTGGCCTTATGTAGAAGGTTTGCGCCTGGACGAGGCGATGAATCCATTGGCGATATTGGCGGTGGGGATGTATGGCCGCGAATTACCTAATCAAAACGGTGCTCCGCTGCGTTTGGTGGTGCCGTGGAAGTATGGTTTCAAGAGTGTGAAGTCGATTGTGCGAATCAGCCTGGTTGAGATGCAGCCGAAAACCACATGGCAGAGCATTGCTGCGGATGAGTATGGTTTCTACGCAAACGTGAACCCGCAGGTCGATCATCCTCGCTGGACGCAGGCCCGGGAGCGGCGTCTGCCGAGCAGTTTGTTCAGCCCGAACGTGCGGGATACGCAGATGTTTAATGGCTATGCAGATGAAGTCGCTTCTTTATATACCAATCTGGATTTACGGAAGAACTACTGATGCGATTTCCTCTTTGGCGTTGTGGCGTATTTATAGCGGCGGCGATCTGGCCTTTGTATTGGCTCTATGAGGCGTGGAGTTTTGCCTTGGGGCCGGACCCGGGAAAGGTGCTGGTCGACCGTCTTGGTCTCGGAACACTGATTTTGTTGTTGGTGACGTTATGTATGACGCCCATGCAAAAACTGACGGGATGGCCAGGGTGGATTGCTGTCCGGCGCCAAATCGGTTTGTGGTGCTTTGCTTACGTGGTACTGCATTTGTGTGCCTATTTATTCTTTGTGCTCGGGCTCGACTGGTCGCAATTGGGGGTAGAGCTACGTAAGCGGCCTTACATTATTGTTGGTAGCTTGGGGTTCCTGTGCTTGCTGGCGCTGGCGGTGACATCCAATCGCTACAGTCAAAGGCGTATGGGGGGGAGTTGGAAGAAGCTCCATCGATTGGTGTACGTAGTTTTGGGGTTGGGGTTGCTGCATATGTTGTGGATTGTGCGAGCTGATCTCAAAGAGTGGTCGATCTATGCCGTTGTAGGCAGCTTCCTTCTGGTGATACGGACACCGGCTGTGATGCGTCGAATTCCACGTCTATATAAGAAGAAACCACAAATTGTCACTTAAGTCTGAATTAGCCCTTGACTCAGATTTCCAACGGCCTATAATTCGCCCCACTTCCGGCGCAGTCGAAACGGAAAACTCCTTGAGTATCAATGAGTTGGATTGGTTTTCGGCAGTGCCAGCTTCAAGTCATCGAAGCAGGAAATGAGGTGTTGACAGCAGCGTGTAACGCTGTAGAATTCGCCTCCCGCTAACGAGAGATCGAAAGCGAAAGTGGTTGAAGTTGTTAAAGATTTCCAAGCGAAACTTTGAAAACTTCTTAAATAACCGCTTGACAGCAACAGAGGCTGCTGTAGAATGCGCGCCTCGGTTGAGCGAAAGCTTAACCAACCGCTCTTTAACAACTGAATCAAGCAATTCGTGTGGGTGCTTGTGGAGTCAGACTGATAGTCAAAAAGATTATCAGCATCACAAGTTACTCCGCGAGAAATCAAAGATGTAACCAACGATTGCTGAGCCAAGTTTAGGGTTTTCTCAAAACCCAAAGATGTTTGAACTGAAGAGTTTGATCATGGCTCAGATTGAACGCTGGCGGCAGGCCTAACACATGCAAGTCGAGCGGTAGAGAGGTGCTTGCACCTCTTGAGAGCGGCGGACGGGTGAGTAATACCTAGGAATCTGCCTGATAGTGGGGGATAACGTTCGGAAACGGACGCTAATACCGCATACGTCCTACGGGAGAAAGCAGGGGACCTTCGGGCCTTGCGCTATCAGATGAGCCTAGGTCGGATTAGCTAGTTGGTGAGGTAATGGCTCACCAAGGCTACGATCCGTAACTGGTCTGAGAGGATGATCAGTCACACTGGAACTGAGACACGGTCCAGACTCCTACGGGAGGCAGCAGTGGGGAATATTGGACAATGGGCGAAAGCCTGATCCAGCCATGCCGCGTGTGTGAAGAAGGTCTTCGGATTGTAAAGCACTTTAAGTTGGGAGGAAGGGCATTAACCTAATACGTTAGTGCTTTGACGTTACCGACAGAATAAGCACCGGCTAACTCTGTGCCAGCAGCCGCGGTAATACAGAGGGTGCAAGCGTTAATCGGAATTACTGGGCGTAAAGCGCGCGTAGGTGGTTTGTTAAGTTGAATGTGAAATCCCCGGGCTCAACCTGGGAACTGCATCCAAAACTGGCAAGCTAGAGTATGGTAGAGGGTGGTGGAATTTCCTGTGTAGCGGTGAAATGCGT